>DATEMX010000164.1:0-5506 GCA_035275365.1 Polyangiaceae bacterium
AATCGGCTCTGGCGGCAGCTCCCCTGCCGTCGAGCGCTGCACGATCGACGCGGGGCCGAGCGACGTGCGAGGCCTCACCAACTTGGAATACGACAACACCGTCCGCGACTTGATGAGCTATCCGGGATCGGCGTCGAAGGACTTCGGCTTCTTGCCGGATGAGCTGCTCGGGCGATTCGAGCACAACGTCGGCACCGCCGTCGGCGTGGACAGGCTCGCCCAATACATCGATGCGGCTGCCAAGCTGGCAGAGCGCGCGGCGACGAGCGGCAGCATGCCCGTACCGTGCCTCGACACGGCCGAAGAGCCCTGCGTTCGGAGCTTCATCGTCATGTTCGGCAAGGGCGCGTTCCGACGGCCGCTCACCGCAAGCGAAAGCACGGCACTCCGCAGCATCTACGACGAAGCTCGCCGCACCGGCACTGCCAGGGAGGCCCTCGGGCACGTCATCCAGGCCACCCTCGGCGCGCCGCAATTCTACTTGCTCGAACCGAAGCGTGATTTTTCCGGCTTGGTAGCGTTGTCCCCCTACGAGCTGGCGACGCGCATCTCCTACTTCGTCGTCCGTTCGACGCCGGACGAAGAGCTCTTGAACGCCGCCGAGAGCGGCAAGCTCTCCGACAGCGCCGGCGTCGAAGCCGAGGTTCGGCGGCTCCTTTTCTCCTCTCGCGGACGCCAAGGCGTCGCCGATTTTTTCCGGCAGTGGCTTTCGCTCGATGCGCTCGACACCATGACCAAGAACGTCCCCGAGTTCGCGGGGCTGCACGACTATATGAAGACCGAGACCCAACTGTTTGCCGAAGGAATCTTCTTCGAAGGGAGCTCGTTTCAGGGCCTGCTGACGAGCCCCAGGACTTTCGTCAACGAGCCGCTCGCCAAGATCTACGAGATGCCGGGTTTCACGGGCACTTCATTCCGCGCGGCCGTGTCCGATCCAACGGTGCGAGGAGGGCTGCTCACGCACGCGAGCCTTCTCTCCATGCACTCGTTCGACGAAAGCTCGCCGACGCGGCGCGGCCGGTTCGTACGGGAGCAGCTCCTTTGCTCCGAGCTGCCGCCCCCGCCTGCCAACGTCAACACATCGTTGCCACCGGGCATCGGCGAGCTCAAGACCAATCGGCAAAGGTACGAGGCGTCCACGGGGGGAAATGCGTCCTGCAACTCGTGCCACCTGCTGATGGATCCCATCGGATTCACCTTCGAGCACTACGACGCCCTCGGGCGCTACCGAGCCGCCGACCACGGCCACCCCATCGACGCCACGGGAGCCGTGCACGGCGCCGGTGCCGATCTCGAGGGCACCGTCGACGGGCCGATCGACCTTTCGCACAGGCTGGCTGCGAGCCGCGCGGCGCAAACGTGCTTCGCCAAACAATGGTTTCGCTTCGCGATGGCACGCGACCCCTCCGCGCAAGACACATGTTCGCTCGACCGCGCCGTAGCCACCATCCGCGAGGGCGCTCCCATCAGCGACCTCATCGTTGGAATCGCGCTGAGCGACTCCTTCCGCTACGCCCGCCGGTAGGCCGAAACGAGAATTATTGGGGCGCCGGCGGGCATCTCGGATTAGGCTTCCGCCATGGCCGGATACCGCAGCAGGACGTCGACCCACGGCAGGAACATGGCCGGTGCCCGCGCGCTTTGGCGCGCCACCGGGATGACCGACGCGGACTTCGAGAAACCCATCATCGCCATTGCCAACAGCTTCACGCAGTTCGTCCCCGGCCACGTGCACCTGCACGACGTCGGCCAGCGCGTCAAGAAGGTCATCGACGAGGCGGGTGGATGGGGCGTGGAGTTCAACACCATCGCCGTCGACGACGGCATCGCCATGGGCCACGGGGGAATGCTCTATTCGCTGCCCAGCCGAGAGCTCATCGCCGACAGCGTCGAATACATGGTCAACGCGCACTGCGCCGACGCGCTCATCTGCATCTCCAACTGCGACAAGATCACGCCGGGTATGTTGCTCGCGGCCATGCGGCTCAACGTGCCCACCATCTTCGTGTCGGGCGGCCCCATGGAAGCGGGCAAGCTCGTGGGGACCCACGATCGCGACGGCAAACCGCTCATTCGCAAGCTCGACCTCATCGATCCCATGATCGCCGCGGGCGACGACAGCGTCTCCGCCGAAGAGCTGGCCAAGCTCGAGCGTTCGGCGTGCCCCACCTGCGGGTCGTGCTCGGGCATGTTCACGGCCAACAGCATGAACTGCCTCAACGAGGCGCTCGGCCTGGCGCTCCCCGGCAACGGAACGCTCCTCGCGACCCACGCCGCTCGCTGGGAGCTCTTCGAACAAGCCTCGAAGCGCATCGTCGCGCTCGCCAAGCGCTACTACCTCGAAGGCGACGCCGCGGTTCTACCCCGCAGCATCGCCACTTTCGAGGCCTTCGAGAACGCGATGGCGCTCGACATCGCGATGGGCGGTTCGACCAACACGGTCCTGCATCTGCTCGCCATCGCCGAAGAAGCGCGCGTTCCCTTCCGAATGTCGGACATCGATCGCATGTCGCGCAAAGTGCCGAACATCTGCAAAGTAGCGCCCTCGTCGCAATACCACGTCGAAGACGTCCACCGAGCCGGCGGCGTGCTCAGCATCCTCGGCGAGCTCGACCGCGCGGGGCTCGTTCACCGCGACGTGCGAACCGTGCACGCGCCGTCGCTCGGCGGCGCCATCGACGACAACGACCTCACGCGACCGGCAGCGCACGCCGCGGCGAAAAAGCGGGCCCTCGCGGCGCCCGGCGGCGTTCCTACGATCGTCGCGTTTTCGCAGGACAAATACTTCGCCGACGCCGATCTCGATCGCACCGCAGGTTGCATCCGCGACATCGAGCACGCCTACAGCACCGAGGGAGGGCTCGCGGTGCTCTACGGCAACATCGCCAAAGACGGCTGCATCGTGAAGACGGCGGGCGTCGATTCGTCGATCTGGAAGTTCGAGGGCACCGCGCGCGTCTTTCAATCGCAAGAGGCCGCGTGCGACGCGATCCTCGAAAACCGCGTAGTGTCGGGCGACATCGTCGTCATCGTCTACGAGGGTCCCAAGGGCGGCCCGGGCATGCAAGAAATGCTCTACCCCACGTCGTTTCTCAAAGGCAAAGGCCTCGGCAAGGCGTGCGCACTCATTACCGACGGGCGCTTCAGCGGCGGCACTTCGGGTCTCAGCATCGGCCATGTTTCTCCCGAAGCGGCCGAAGGCGGCGAGATCGGTCTCGTCGAGGAGGGCGACCTCATTCGCATCGACATCCCGAAGAGGACAATCGAGGTCGTGTGCTCCCAAGACGAGCTCGCCAAGCGGCGCAAGGCCATGGAGGCGCGCGGAAAAGATGCCTTCCGACCCAACCGCGATCGGCAAGTGTCGGTCGCGCTGCAGGCCTACGCGTTGATGACCACGAGCGCGGCGCGCGGCGCGGTCCGCGACATCGGGCAGCTCACGACGCGATCCAAAGACTAGTCTCGGACCTTCACGTCCCCACAACGTAGGGCGTAGTCGCTGCCCGGCGTTTTCTCGAGCGCCTCAAGTTGCACGCCGATCCGCCGCTGTTTGTCTGGGGCAAACGGGTCTTGGACGAAGGCGAGAATACCAAAAAGGATCTGGGCTTCTCCGCACCGGCCACGCAGCCGTCGGCGATTGACGGCGTGCCGGTCCGTGAAGGCGACATTCTTGCGGGCAAATACCGCGTGGAGCGCGTCCTCGGCGTGGGCGGCATGGGCGTCGTCGTCGCCGCGCTGCACCTCGAGCTCGATCAGCGCGTCGCCCTGAAGTTCCTCTTGCCGGAAGCGATGGAGAACGGCGAGATCGTCGAGCGCTTCGCGCGGGAGGCCCGCGCCGCGGTGAGGATCCAGAGCGAGCATGTCGCGCGGGTCATCGACGTGGGGCGCCTCGACTCCAACGTGCCGTTCATGGTCATGGAGTACCTGCATGGCAGCGATCTGCAGGCGACTTTGCGAGACCACGGGCCGCTGCCCGTGGCCGAAGCAGTCGAATACGTGCTGCAAGCTTGCGAAGCGATCGCGCAGGCCCACGCACTCGGGATCGTTCATCGGGATCTGAAGCCGGCCAACTTGTTTCTCACGACCCGCCCCGACGGCACCAAGAGCGTCAAGGTTCTCGACTTCGGCATTTCGAAGGTCGGCGCGGCGCCCGGTAACGGCGCGTCGGACATGTCGCTCACGCGCACCGCCGCCATCATGGGCTCGCCGTCCTATATGTCGCCCGAACAATTGCGCGCTTCGCGCGACGTCGACGCGCGAAGCGACATCTGGGCCATCGGCGTCATCTTGTTCGAGCTGCTCACGGGGCGGCCCGCGTTCTTGGCAAGCACCATGCCCGAACTCTGCGCGATGATCTTGACCGACGTCCCCCCCGTGCTCGGGCACCTGCGCTCCGACGTGCCTCCGCTCCTCGAGGCGACCATCATGCGCTGCCTCGAGAAAACGGCCGCGCGACGCTTTGCCAACGTCGCCGAGCTGGCGTCGGCGCTCGCCGATCACGGTCCCAAGCGAGCGCGCCCTTCGGCCGAGCGATGCGCCCGCATCTTGCGCGGAGCGGGCGTGGCCACGCCGTCGCTTCCGCCTTTGCCGTCGCTCGCGCCGAACGGCAGAACCGTCGGCGATCCTGCGGCGGTCGCGGCCTCCACGGCCGCTGCTTGGAGCCAAGCCGAAACCAAGCCCGAGCGACCCACCAAGCGGCTACCGCTCGCCACTTCGGTGATTCTCGTGGGCGGCCTGTTGCTCGGCGGCGCGGCGACGCTCCTTCTCACGCGCGGGAACTCGACGCATTCGCCGGCAAAAGAGCCCGCTCGAGGCGCGGCGGTGGCGACGTCAGCCGTCGAGCGCCCTACCACGTCCGCCCCCACAGAGCTCCCTTTCGTTTCCTCGGCCGCGCCCACCGTGCAAGCCGCGCCAACCGCCGTCCCGGTGGCGCCGCCCGCTGCCACCCCGCCCATCGCTGCCCCTCCGCCGCCTTCTGCCACGCATGCCGACAAGAACAAAGCACCAGCGCCCAAGGGTCCGGCACGCCCGGCCGTCGCGGCACCCGCGTCGCCACCGCCGCCACCGCCACGCAGGGCACCCGAACCGATTCCGCCCCCCCCCGCGAAGAAGAACCCGTTGAACATCGACATCAAATAAAGGACACATGCGAACGCCGCTCTTGCATCAGTGCCTGGGTGTTACGCTGAGCGTGAGCCTCGTGACCTCGAGCGCGCTTCTGGCCAAGCCGAAGCGCGCTCCCGCCGATCCCGCTCCCGTCGCCGCGATCGCGACGCCCGCGCCCCCCGCGTCCGCGACGACTGCGATGAAGCCGCTGTCGGAGACGCTCACCGGCTCCGCCAAGACCGACTACGACGCGGCGAAGATCCTCTATCAAGACGGCGATTACTCCGGCGCGAGCCTCAAGTTCAAGCAGTCATACGAAGCGTCAAAAGACGTGCGCTTGCTCTGGAACATGGCCGCCTGCGAAAAGAGTCAGCGGCACTACGCCAAGGTCCAAAAGCTCGTC
>DATEMX010000165.1:0-2302 GCA_035275365.1 Polyangiaceae bacterium
GACGAGCTTGTGGCGGGCCCGATAAACGGTGGCCATGCCGCCTTCGCCGAGCACGTCTTCGATGACGTAGCGACCGCTCAGCGTCGTGCCGACGCGAGGGTCCTGAAGATGGACGAGGGGCTTCCCATCGACGAAGCAGAACGTGCTCTCGTTCGGGTAGCGCAGGTGGCACTGCTCGCAAGTCTTCATGCTTGCCGGCCCGTTCTACTCTAAGGGGTGAGACAAGAGGGGGTCAATGCGCTGAAACCATTCGGAAAGAAAACACCGAGAGGGTCGGGCGAACGGTCGCGCGGACATCAACACAACGATATCGCACGTTATTTTGGCTAGTGTCCAGTGCCGATCACGACGCGGCCCGGGGCGCGGAGCTGCT
Organism: Polyangiaceae bacterium; assembly: GCA_035275365.1. Lineage (GTDB taxonomy): Bacteria > Myxococcota_A > Polyangia > Polyangiales > Polyangiaceae > DASWDH01. The sequence goes on from DATEMX010000165.1 coordinate 374, forward strand.
CGGCTCGGGGCGCGTGTACGCCGGGCGCTTCGATGATCTTGGGGCGCTCGGGGGGACAATCGGCGCACGGAATCGTGCCCGGGGCGCCGAGAGCCGCAGCAGGCGGTGCGGCCGCGAGGAGCGGAGCGCTCGTCGGAGGCGTGAACGGCGACCACCCCGAAGGGCTCGCGGGGGCCAGATCTTCCGGCAAAGGCGGCAGCGCGGCTTCGGGATCGGTCCCGGGGGCCACGAGGTACATCTCGATCGTAGGCGGGTAGATATCGACGTTGGACTCCCGATGAGCGGTGCCGTTGGCGAAGGCAATCGTCCTCGTGCGCAGGATCTTGTACCCCCGAATGCCGTGCTGCTTGCGGATGACGCGGTTGGCCGCGAGGCCGGGCATCTCTTCGACCTTGCGCGTGAACGGCCGCGTCGCCAACACCTGACGACCGAAGGTGACGCGGGCGGGCCGATCGCGCCCGAGGAGCTCGAACACCACCGTGCCCCCTTCGGCGTGGCTGTGAACGGCGATGGGAAAGTCGTACGGATTGCGGAGCTTCAGATCGACGAGGGGATAGACCACCGTCGCGTCGAGTCCCATGGTGATGTAGGCGCTCGGCCGCGAGTGCGGTAGGCGCTCGATGACGTCGAGCCCGGCCAAGAACGCCGCAGCATGGAGCGTACTGGCGACCTGACAAGTGCCTCCGCCGATGCCTTCGACCATCTCGCCCTTGAAGATCTCCCAGCCTTTCGCGAAACCGTTCTCCACCGTGCGCGGACCCACCACGGCGTTGAACGAGAAGAGCTCGTGGGGCAAGAGCACCACGCCGTCGAGCTTCGCCGCGGCGTTGTCGATGTTCTTGGCCCGATTCTCTTGATCACCGGCCCGTGAAAAGAATGTCTGGAAGCGCGAGAGCTGCTCGCGGGTGTCGACCTGATCGAGAAACTCGCGGGAGACCTGCGCGCGGACGTCGAGACGCCGCAAGGCGATCTTGCCCTCGCCGGAGAACACGGCTCGGCGGATTTGCTCGACGGCGTCATCGAGATCGAGAAAGTGCCCCGGCCTGTCGGGGACGACGCCGCCGTGCGCCAGGTCGAGGCGCGCGGGAACGGGGAATTCGTCGGTCGCGTCTTTCAGCGGCATGAGCAGCGCACGCGCCCCTTCGCCGTCGAAGTCGATCTCGAGCGGCACGTCGACCTCGCCCCGCTCGGCCATGCGCGCGTGGGCCCAACGGTCCCAACACGATCCCGAGTGGCCGACGGCGTGAACGAGCGAAGCGGTGCGCGCGACGTCGAGAACGACGCCGAGCTCCCCAAGGGTGAACGCCCTTGCCTCGTCGGAGACCCCGGCGACGCTCACCTCCAGTGAACGAGCCGAGAGCGCTCGGGCGCGTTCGCTCAAGAGGACGTCGATGTCGGCCGAAGCGGGGAGGATCTCGCCTGCCACTCGCACGCCGGGGCAGATCGCGTCGGTCCAATAGCACGACGAATCGAGCCAACGCAGCGTGGCGAGCACGCCAATCGCCAGGCCCGCCCCCAATAGGACGAGCAGCGCAGCACCCCACTTACGCACGGGAACCTCGCCGAAAAGCAGAATCGAGATCCATACGCATGGGAACGACTGCTCCAGGGTGAAGCATTCCCGGGGGACCTGGCAAGATTCGACCATGATATTCGGCGACTTTTGGCCAGGAATTCGTCTGCTATGGTAGGGACAGTTCTTCGAATGCCCAAGGACATGCCGCTCGCCGTCGAGTTTCCGGCCCCGGGAGCGGACCGACCGCCCTGGGCGAAGGTCGGAATCATCGCCGCCGTGGGGTTCGTTTTCGGCATCCTTTGGCCGCGGCTCACGAACACGCGCATCGCACCGAACCCGCCGAACGACAGCGGGCCGGCCGCCGCGGCGGCCGTGAGCGCGCCTGCGGCGGGATCGGCGAGCCCAGCGGCCTC
>DATEMX010000166.1:0-5337 GCA_035275365.1 Polyangiaceae bacterium
GATCATCCGGCGCCACGGGGGCAGCATCTCGGTGGCCAGCACGCCGGGCCGCGGGACCACCTTTCGGATTGTCATCCCGCACGACGACGTATCATCGGGCCCCGCACCCGACCTCGGGGGGATGTCCGATTTGCGCCACGCACGAGAGAAACCATGACGACGAAGAGAATACTCGTCGTGGACGACGAAGCCGGTCTACGCATGACCCTCGCCGCGGGTCTCGAGCTCGAGGGGTTCACCGTTCACGAGGCTGGCTCCGGCGAAGAAGCGCTCACGATGCTCGAAGGTTCCGCCTACGATCTCATCCTCTCCGACATCCGCATGCCCGGTATGAGCGGCGGCGATCTCTTTCGTCGCGTCAAGGAGCGAAGCCCCGATCTGCCGGTCGTCTTGATGACGGCATATGCCGCCGAACACGTCGTCCGCGAGGCCACGGGCGAGGGGGTCTATGCCGTCCTCACCAAGCCCTTCGACATCGGCGCCGTATCGAGCACGCTCCGCCGCGCCGTCAAGCGGCCGTGGGTCCTCATCATCGACGACGCCGAGCCGTTCGCGCATTCCATGGTGAGCGCCCTCTTTCAAGCGGGCGTGCGTGCTCAAGCCGTGGCAAGCGGCAAAGATGCGCTCGAGATCGTCGGAAAGAGCGACGGCGAGATCGACGTGTGCGTCGTCGATCTCGTGATGTCGGGGCTCAACGGCGCGGAGGTCGTCGAGCAGCTCAAGGCCGTCGACCCGGCGCTCGTGTTCATCGTCGTTTCGGGGCACGACGTGCCCGAGCTCGTCGCCGAGGCGCTGCGCAAGGGAGCCCGCAGGTTCGTGCGCAAGCCGGTGCACCCCGTCGAGCTCGTGCGGCTCATCACCAAGGCGCGGGGCGAGTCGTTGCAACCAGCAGGCCGGTAGACGGCGTGCACGGCTTCGAAGTCGAAAGAGAGGTGCACAGCAGCGCCACGTCGAAGGTCTTCCGCGCCGTGAGCCGAGAGACGGGCTCGCGCGTGGCGTTGAAGATACCGGTCGACACGCGAGAGTCGGGGATCCGCCGATTTGCCGCCGAGGCCGCGATTCTTTCCGAGCTCTCGCACCCGGCCATGGTTCGGTACGTAAGCCACGGCGGCGAAGGCGACGACCTCTTTTTAGCGATGCAATGGCTCGAAGGGGAAACCATCCTTGCGCAACTCAGGCGCGCCCGCTACGGCGTCGCGACGAGCGTCGCCATCGCCAAGCGCGTTGCCGAGGGTCTCGCGAGCGCGCACGGCGCGGGCGTCGTGCACCGTGACGTCAAACCTGCCAACGTCATCCTCGAGAACGGCGAACCGCACCTCGCGCAGTTGATCGACTTCGGCATCGCGCACCGCTCGTCGCCCGAAGGCCTCCGCAAACACGCGTCGTTCAGCGGAGGCACATGGGCCTACATGTCACCCGAGCAGGTCATGGGCGCCGCGGAGCTCGGCTACCGAACCGACGTTTACTCGCTCGGATGCGTCCTCTTCGAATGTCTCACGGGCAAGAGCCCGTTTCCGCCCGACCGCGCGGGCGCCGTCATGGCGCGCATCTGGAAGCCGGTCCCGCGCGTCTCGGAGCTATGTCCCGCCGTGCCGCCGGCGCTCGACGCCCTGACGGCGAGGATGATGGCGCAAGACCCGTTGGCGCGCCCTTCCGACGGACGCGAGGTAGCCGAAGCGGTAGCGCGGCTCAGCCGTCTCACCGACGACGTTCTCGCCGTTCGCCAGGTGGGCTAACGCGGGGAAGCGCGCCGGGTCCTTGGAGGTGAGCGACCTTTGCTCTTACCGTCGAGGCGACCGCCGTCACTGTGCGTGACATGACCGTGAGCGTCGCCGCACGCGCCGTACAGCTCGCACCGCCCTTCCCCCGACGACCTTACCGATCTCGTTTGATCGCCGCGACGGCGATGACCGAGGGCTTCAAGCTCGTGACGCGAGACAAGCGCATCCGAAAAGCCGGGCGCTGCTCGACACGTTTGGTAGACAGGCGCTCGATCGCTCGCCGATGCAGCGCGCGGCGACACCTGCGTCACGAGCCCCGTGCCTTCGCGAACATCGGCGCTTCGCTCCCAACTGCAAGCTCTTCGTTCACGGACGCTGTGTTTTTTTACCCACTAAGTGGACTTCCATTGCACGGTGTCTCAGCAACTTAGAGGCGCCTACTGGGATAGGTTCTTAGGCAACGCGGACTTCGATTCCGCCCTGCGTATCCGAATTGTTAACAATAATACGAACTGAGAACAACATTCCTGGCTATTAACAATTCTCTGCTTGCCAAGCGCACTCCGACTGTGGTACGGCCACCCAGGATACTGTTTCGCGCTTTGCGGCGCCATTCGAGCATTCGCCTCCTAACCTCACAGGGCAAGCATGCTTCACAACATCGAGCACGCGCACAGCCGCGCCTTGGCTATCGGCCGCTCTGCCATGAGAATTGGGTTGCTCGTCGTCGCGGCATTGATCGCGGCGTGCACCACCGACACGCGGTCCGAGCCAGTTTCGTCGGTGGTTTCGGCGCTCATCATGTGCCCACTCGGCTGCGGGCGAACCAGCCCTTGCCCATCGCCGTGCTGCGGAGACTTCGTCTGCAGCACGGGCGAAACGTGCGCGACTTGCGCATCCGATTGCATGACGGGGTGCCCGGCGCCAAGGTGCGGCGACTCTACCTGCAACAACGGCGAGACTTGGCAAAGCTGCGCACAAGATTGCCCCGCTCGATGCAGCGACGGATTCTGCAACGGCAACGAAAATGTCGTGTCCTGTCCTTCGGACTGTCCCGCGCGCTGCAACGACGGCTTTTGTTCCACCGCCAGTGAAAACGCCGCGACCTGCCCGAGCGACTGCCCACCGCGCTGCGGCGACGGTCTCTGCACCGCGGGCGAGAACTCCGGCAACTGCGCCGGTGATTGCCCTCCCCTTTGCGGCGATGCGCATTGCAATCCTGAAGAAACGATCGCGAACTGCCCGGCGGACTGCCCGCCGCGCTGTGGCGACGGCGTCTGCTCGGCGACCCTCGGCGAACATGCCGACAATTGCCGCACCGACTGCCCTGTGGTGTGCGGCGACAGACAATGCTCCACCGACGAACGATGCGAGACGTGCCCAGGCGACTGCGGCATCTGCCCTCGCCCCACGTTGACGCCCGACAATTCGGTGGTACGCACTGGACCTCCGGGCATTCCGACCCCCGGCGAGACCTCGGGCACGTTTTCGGTGACGGCGGACGGTCAGGCCGCCTACTCGATTCCCATTTGGGCGCCAGCCGGTCCGCTCGGCCTCCAGCCGTCGATTTCACTGAACTACAACAGCGCGCAACCCAACGGGCCCGAGGGCCTGGGATGGTCCCTCAGTGGATTTCCGCTCTCGCAAATTCGCCGCTGCCGGCCGTCGATCGCCATCGATGGCTACAACGGCCCGGTCGATTTCAACGGCGAAGTATTCTGTCTCGACGGCAAGCGACTGATTCGGGTCCCTGGGGTCGACGGGAGCCTGGGCGCCGAAACGCTGAGCTCTGCGGTAGCCGAATACCGGCCCGAATCGAACGACCAAGCTCGTGTCATCGCCCTCGGTAGGAGCGCCGCGAACCCCGATTCCTTCGTGATCCTCGCCACGGACGGCAAGGTGCTCACCTTCGGGAGCAGCGACAACTCGAAGATGAAGCTGCGCAGGGTCCATTGGACCGCGCCGGACAACACCGATGTGCCGCCGACCGACACGGCGACCGATTCCGTGTTCGCTTGGGGTCTCGACGAGGTGAAGGACACGTCGGTAGCCGTCGGGGCGCCGGGCAACCGAATGCGCGTCACCTACCAGAACCTGATAGGGGCGTCCGTCCGTTATCCCTATCCATGGACCTTCATGGAATTCCTTCCCGAGAGAATCGACTACGCTCCACGGCGATCCATGGAGTTTGAATACAAGCTCGAGCGAGACGACGCCCGATATTCCTTTGTGGGCGGGGGCGGAGTTCAATCGACGAGACTCCTGAAAAGCATCGCGCTCCGAGCCCCGAACCCTGGTGGCTCCGAGGTGTTGAAACGCTACCAACTCGGCTATGACTACGGCCCCACGAGTGGCGTGGCCCGCTTGACCACCGTCACGGAGTGTGACTCTTTCGATGTTTGCAAAGCGCCCACCATCTTCGAGTACGAAGACGGGTCCAGCGAGTTCACCGACGTCGTCGGCGACCCCAATCCGCTGTCGCCCCAAGGCAATTTCGCCGCTAAAGACTTCGACGGCGACGGCCGTGACGATCTCGTTTACAACTTGCTGTCACCCCCTCCGCCCGCAGGGCTCAACGTTCTCAATCCGTTCAATAGCCCCTTCATTCCGTTTGGCGCCGCCTTGGGGCTCAAGGCGGGTGACCTCGGTAACTACGTCGTCCGCTCGCTCGATCCTAGCTACCACCTTCGGGAGCCACGTCAATTTCTGAATGGTTTCTGGTATTTGGAATCAGGGCGTTCCTTTTACATCTGGGAACCCGGAGAGTGTCACAGCATCGATCCCGATTCGTGGGGGGGCGTCACGCGCATGGCGGGCCCCGAGGAATGGGTTCGTGGTCTCGAGCCGGTCGACATCAACGGCGACGGGCGCGTCGAATACGCGGCGGTGCATGTCTACACCGCGCCGCCCGATTGCCCCGGTGAATCAACATTCGGAATCAAATACGACCCTCTCTCCGGAGCGCTCCCACCGCAGCAATGGATCGTCGGAGCGATACCTGGCGCGCGCTCGCCGGGCACCCGACCGGCGCCCATTTTCGAAGACGGGAGCGATCCCGTAAGAATCAACAACACCGCCGGTCTCTTTCCGCTCTATTTCGCCGACCTCGATGGCGACGGGCTACCCGAGGCCGTAGAGCCCGTCGACCACCTTCCGAATCAGTCAGGGTCGCGGTGGACAGCTCGCAAGAACGAAGGAGGGAAACTCGGTCGTCGACTGGCGGTGGCCGACGACGGAGCGATCCTTTGCCCCGATCGGAACGCGTTCAGCGTCATGAACACGCAGAACATCTACGTTGCCGACATCGACGGCAGCGGAAGACAGGCATTCCTATTTCAACAAGCCAACCGGAATTTCGAATGCGGACCATTCGGCATGTTCGTGCCGCTCATCCCCCCCGTCCCCAACACCCGGTACATTGCGCTGACGATGACGGGCTCGGGCGCCGAGTATTCGAGAAATGTGACGGGGACGACGCTCAAGCTCGGCTCGAAAGAGCCCGGCCAAATTCACTATTTGATGATCGACGTCAACGGTGACGGCCTAACGGACGCGCTCGAAGTCCGCAACGCCGACGGGACGTCGGCCTCTCCCACCACCAGCACCACGCCCAGCG
>DATEMX010000167.1:0-5326 GCA_035275365.1 Polyangiaceae bacterium
CTTTTTCTTGGGATCTTTGGCGGCGTCGCTCTTCTTGCCGGTGGAGGCCGACTCGGCCGAGCCCGGGATCGCGAATCTTGCCGCTGGCGCTCGAGGCGGCGGCCGCCTCCCCTGCGCGAGCGCGCCGGTTGCCGTGCCCGCGGCGAGCACGAAGAGAGCGGCACCGAAAATCCGACGGCCCCGGAAGAGCATCCCCGAAAGTAGACCACGCTTTCGCACGAAGCGGCAAATAGCCGACCTTAGGCGTCGTCGGGCTCGGCCTCGAGATCGGCCTTCTTGCCGCGAACGATGGTCGAGCGAAGGGCCGTCCAGAGCTCCATCTTGCCGTCCCCCGTTGGGGACGAGAAGCCGTAAGCGCGGCACCCCAAGTCGCGAGCGATGCGCAGGACGGCGGGGCGGCGGTGCGCCGAAGGAAGCTTGTCGAGCTTGGTGGCGACCACGATGACCGCGGGGAGCGGGCGCTCCGCCGAGTGCGAAAGACTCTTGACGTAGGCGATGAGGTCTCTCTCCTCGTCCTCGGCGCCGCGTCGCGCGTCGATCAAGAGAACGACGGCCCGCAGCGTGACGCGCGAGGCGATGTAGTGCTCGATGAGCGTTCCCCACCGCGCCTTCTCGTGTTTGGCGCGTTTGGCGAAGCCATAGCCGGGCAGGTCGACCAAGACGATCTCGAGCCCGTCGGCGGCCTTGACGCGAAACAAGTTCAGCTGCCGCGTCGTACCAGGGGTGGCCCCTGTGCGCACGAGGCCCTTTCGCCCTACCAGGGCATTGAGCAAACTCGACTTTCCCACGTTCGAGCGCCCCCCGAAGGCGATCTCGGCGAGCGCCGGCGGCGGCATCTGATCGGGCTCGGCGACGCCCGCGATGAACTCGGCCTCTGCGCAGGTCCATTTGGGGTTGAACGCCTTCTTCTTAGGGTTCGTGGTTTTTTTCTTGGCGACTGTCACCGCGCAATCCTCCGCTTCAACGGCCCGAGCAATGCCTCGAGCTCTCGACTATTCATCACGCGCGCCGCGGCGAAGAACACGACGGCAAACACGGTCGCTCCCACGAGGCCCGGCAAGAGTTGCGTCACCACGCGAGGCCCTTCTTGCCCCGCCAAGGTGTGCGCCACGCTGTACCCCGCCGCGCCTGCCACGCACGACGCCGTGCCCGTACGCAGCACCGACACGCCGATCTCGCCGAGGCAAAGCGTCGGCAGTCGCTTTCGCAGAAACACCCAGAGGAGCACCATCTGCGCGGCGCTCGAAATGCTCACGGCGGCTCCGACCCCCACGTGACCCCACGGCCCACGCAGCGAGAACGCTACGGCGATGAACGCGAGCAGATCGAGCCCGGAAACGAGCACGGGAGTCCGCGTGTCGCCGAGGGCGTAGAAAACGGGCAAGAGCTGGCGCACGGCAGCGACCGTCCACACTCCGAGCCCCTGCGCCACGAGCGCGCGTGCCGTCTCCGCCGACGACGTGGCGTCGAAGGCGCCGCGTTCGAAGAGCGAAACGACGAGCGGCCGTGCCAGCACGACGAGCAGCGCCGTCGCTGGAATGGCCACGAAGAGCGAGAGCCGCATGCCGTAGGCGTACGTCTTGGCGACCTCTTCGAGGTCCCCCGCGGCCCCGAGCTTGGCGAGCGAAGGCAGCGTGGCCGCTTGTAACGCCAAGACGAAGATGCCCTGGGGGAAGTCGCAGAGGCGCATGGCCCAAGAGAAGTAGCTCTGCGATCCCTCGCCGAGCTCCGCGAGAAATCGTCGCGAGAGCACCAGATCGACGGCGTAGATGCCGATCCCCGCCATCATGGGCACCATCCGACCGAGCGCCTCGCGCACGCGCGCATCGCCCCAGCCAAACCGCGGCCGCCCGGCGAAACCGATGCTCCGGAGCGACGGCCACTGGGCCACGACTTGTAGCGCTCCGCCGGCGAGCGCGCCGATGGCCAGCGCCAAAATGGGATCGAAGCCGCGCGGCCGAAGCCAGCGGGGCAGCACCACGGCGGCCACGACGAAAGCAACGTTGAGCAGCGCCGGCGCGAAGGCCGCAGCGGCGAAGCGGCCATAAGTGTTGAGCGCCGCCATGCCGAGCGCCGCGGTGCCCATGAAGAAAATGTAGGGAAAGACCCAGCGCGTGAGGACGACCGTCCGCTCGAACGCACCCGAGCGTGCGTGCAGCCCGCCCGCGAAGAGCTCCACGAGCAAAGACGCGAAGAACATGCCGAGCACCGTCACGAGCACGAGCGCGGCGAGCGATACGCCGCGCATCCGCGCGAAGAACTGCCGCGCCGCAAGGTCCCCCTCGGTCGCCTTCACCTTGGCGAGCACGGGAACCACGGCCGCCGACGCCGCGCCCTCGCCGAGCAACGAGCGAAGCGCGTTCGGCAACGTGAACGCAACCCAGAACGCGTCGGTCTCGCCGCGCGAGAAGAGCGCCGCCAGCGTTTGATCGCGCACCAGACCGAGTAGCCGCGACACGAGCGTGCCGCCGCCAACGATGCCCGCCCTGCCCGCAAGTGCCCGTCGCTCGGATTCGCCCGACGTCTTCGGAGAGGTCGACAAGACCACGGAGTCTAGAGCCGCGGCAGCTCCGGGCGATCGTTGTCGTCGGCCGGGCGCGTGCACTCGGAGCACTGGCAAAGAGATCGCAGGTAGCGAAACGTATAGATGCCCGTGCTGTGTTGATCGCCCCACTCGAATCGCAGGGCGTAGTTTCCGACCTGCTCGATGGTGCGAAGCTCGAGATCGCCTCCCGGCTTGAAGCGAGCTTCGAGCTCACCCCCGGGAATGAACCGAATCGTGCCCGAGTGGCCCTGACAGCCGGCGCACGGGCAATATCCGCGCAAAATCTCGTGCGGATAGGTGCCCTGATGATCGTCGGCCCAGGTGATTTCAAGCGTTCTCGCGTTGCGAGGCGCTTTGACGCGCACCGGGTGCGTCTTGGGATCGGGCAGCATGGGAGCGCCTATCATGGAGCGGCCGGGAGCGTTCGTCTAGGATTCGACACCTGCGTGCGCAGCGAGCGCCTCCTCCACCAGCTTTTGCGCCGTGGCGGTGTCCTCTGGCACGAGCGCCGCGTCGCGCCCGGCCGCAGCCGCGGCGAGGCGCGCTCGCGTGGCCGCGTTCACCAAGTGGTGGCGCGATTGGTGCCCTCCGCCGCAGCTCTGGCAGACGAGCCCCCCTGCCCCCGCGTCGATCCACGCCGAGCGGCCCTGGCCGCACGGCCTGCCGCAGCGCGCGCACGCTTCGAGCTCGAGACCGTAGCCGAAATACTTGAGGATCCGGAGCCCGCTGGCGGCAAGATGCGTCTCAGGCGGCAAAGGATCGGCCGGATCGTCGAGCCGATCGAGCAGCGCGTCGAGCTCGGCCCAAACGTCGGGCTCGGGAGTGCGGTTCGGCGAGCCTGCACGGACCCAGCGCAGCGCGCGCCCGGCGGCGTCGAGGCGGTCGAGATCGGCCAAGATGCGCGTGCGCGGCTTGACGACCGCGGCCTCGCGGAGCGCGAGGAGGTCCGCGCCTGCTCGCTCGTCTACGGCGACTTGAATCGTGTTCATCGGCTCGAGCGCGGCCAAAAACCGCCGTGAGCTCTTGCGTGCGCCGCGGGCGAGCGCGGCGATCTTTCCGAGCGACTTGGTGAACAGCGTGAGAATGGCGTCGGCTTCGCCGTAGTGAACGACGCGAACGACGAGTGCCGGCGTGACCGTACGCCGCGCGGCGGCGCGAAATGCCTTAACCGTGGACGCCCTCGCCGGCGATCGCGTTCCCGCTCTCGGAGAGCTCCGAGGGGACGTCGCGACCGCGAGGCTTGAGGACGATCGAGAGGGCGAGCGTGAAGAGGATGAGCAACACGACGAACGCGATGGCCACGCCGAAGCGCCGGCCCTGCGTCTTCTGAATGGGCGAGGTCATCGGCAGGGGGGTAACCCACGCCACCCGGCGGCTCGACGTATAAAGAGCGAGTACATCGTCGACCGGAATCGCTACGGCGCGCGCGTAGGCCTTCAAGAACCCGCGCACGAACACTTCGCCCGGCAGGTCGTCGAAGTGATCGTTCTCGAGCCTTTCGAGGTTTCCGACCGGAATGCGCGTGGCACGGGATATTTCCTCCATGCTCATGGCGCGCTCTTCGCGGTGCCGCCTCAGGTATTGGCCGATCGATTCCATGTCACCTCGTCGAGAACGACGCGCGGCGCGCGCCGTGTTTCGTGGCAGGGTGCAATCGGCTCAGCATGGCGTAGACCTCAAGCTGACCGCACACCTTTGACCGGCGGGAGAATCCGCCGAGATCTCTTTGCACCGTTCCCAATCGCCTTTGGCTTGATCGCAGTTCTTCGACTTCGAATGGATGCGGCCGCGCGCCTCGAAGGCGTCTTGCAACGATTGGCATTCGGGGCGGGCGGTCTCCACCGCGCGCGAGAGCGCTTCGCGGGCCGCGGCGAGATCGCCCTTTTTCTCGAAGGCGAGGCCCAAGCGGAAATTGCCCACGCAAAATCGCGGCTCGGCGGCCACGCTTCGACGCAGCGAGGCGATCGCCTGATCGGCGCTGCCCTTCTCGAGGTAAGCGAGCCCGAGATTGCCCCACGCATCCCAGGGCGTTTGGTAGAGGATGTCGTTGGCGAGCGGCTGAAGCGTCGCGATGGCTTCGTCGTATTTCTTCGCCTGAATGAGGACGACCCCGAGGGTGTTCTGCGCTTCGCGAAAATCGGCACGCGCAGCGATGGCGCGCCTCGCTGCCTTTTCCGCTTCCGGCAGGTGGCACTCGAGGGGCGAGGCCGCGCAGAAGTAGAGGTAGATGAGGGCGACGAAATGATTCGCCTCGGCGTTCGCTTCGTTGAGCTCGACGGCCTTCTGCGCGTGACCCAGCGCGCCGCGCGGGTCGTGACGCGTCAGAAACAAATCGCGCGCGACGTCGTATTCCGACTCCGACTGTCGTTCGGTGTCAGCTCCGTTGGCGCCGCGGCCCGATCGTGCGCATGCGGCCGAACTGACCGCGAGGCTCGCCCCGAGAATCCAACGACCCAGTTTGCTGCGAAGCCGTCGCGCCATTCGTCGTCCTTTGGACCGTTCCTGACTCCTCGATGCGAGGCTAGAGTGGGACAACCAACTGCGCGCACGAAACAGCAACGATAAACAGCGCAGGCCAGAAATCGCCGCATGCACAGCGGTAGAAGACGACGCCGAACGGCGCGACGCCTCAAGGGAAATCGCAGGCTTCGGGAAATACCCTGTGGAAAGCAGCGCGTCAATCGTGAACATGCGGCGCGCTGACGCGTATTTGTCGTGCGATTCCGCCATCGCCCAAGTTTTTTCGGCGCGGCGCGTCGCGGCCATCGAGGCTCCGTGTTC
>DATEMX010000168.1:0-3336 GCA_035275365.1 Polyangiaceae bacterium
TCGTCGTTTTTCTCTACGGCGGCAACCTCGTCTTGACGCACGAGATTAGCCCGGGCGCATTCGTCGCTTTCTTTTGGGCGATTCAGCGCCTCGCGTGGCCGCTCATCGCCCTCGGTTTCGTGGTGGGCATGATCGCGCGCGGCCGCGCTGCCTACACGCGCCTCGAAGAGATCTTCAACGCCGTGCCCGAGGTCGTAAGCGGAGAGCTCGCTGCGCCCGCCGACATCGCCGGCGGGCTCGAGGTCAAAAACCTGTCCTTTGCCTACGCCGAAGGGGGCGCCAAAGTGCTCGACGGCATTTCGTTTCGTATCCCCGCGTGTCAGTCGCTCGCCATCGTGGGCCCTACGGGGTCGGGCAAGTCGACGCTGGCGTCGCTCCTGCCGCGCCTCTTGCCGGCGCCGCGGGGGACGATCTTTCTCGACGGCACCGACGTCTGCGATTTACCGCTGCCGGTCGTGCGTCGAGCCATCGGCTATGCCCAGCAAGATTCGTTTTTGTTCTCCACCACGGTGGCGCGCAACATCGGCTTTAGCCTCGACGACACCGACACGCCCGACGCCCAAGAGGCCATCCGCGCGCGCGCCAAAGACGCGCAAGTTTTGGACGAGGCGCTGGGCCTGCCCGACGGGTTCGATACGGTCGTGGGCGAGCGCGGCGTGCAGCTCTCGGGTGGCCAAAAGCAGCGCATCGCCCTCGGGCGCGCGCTCATGTGGCGGCCCAAAGTCTTGGTGCTCGACGACCCCATCTCCGCCGTCGACGCGCGCACCGAAGCCGCCATCTTGGAGACGATTCAGCGCGAAGCGGAGAGCCGCACCATCTTGCTCATCACCCATCGCGTGGCCGCGGCACAGCGCTGCGACCGCATCGTCGTGCTCGACAAAGGGCGGGTCGCCGAAGAAGGAACCCACGCCGAGCTCATTCGGCTGGGTGGGCTCTATGCGCGCTTCGCCGAAGAGCAAAGGCTCGAGGGCGAGATCGTGAAGCTCGGCGAGCTCGTCCCCGCCGCGCCCGCGGGGGCCGCGTGAGCGAAATCGCCACTGAGACGGCCGCGCGCACGTCGCCGAAATCTGGACCGCCGGCGAAGGCTCCGCGGCGCACCGACGAGGTGCTGCGCGCGTTTCACGAAGAGGCCGACATCGTCAAGGCATACGACATGCGCCTGGCCAAGCGGCTTTGGCCGTTCATCCGGCCGCACGCGGCACAGCTCTATTTTTCGTTCGCGCTGCTCGTGGTGACGGCGATCGCCTCGCTCGCGCGCCCGCTCATCATGCGTTCGATCATCGACGCCGGCTCCCTCGCGCGCGATCCGCGCGCCATGATACGGGGAGGGTTTTGGCTGCTCGGCGTGACCTTGGTCGAGCAGTCGCTCACTTTTTTTCAGGTCTACGCGATGCAGCTCGCCGGCGCCCGCGCCATGTCCGACCTCCGGACGCACGTGTTTCACTTCTTGCACTCGCTCGGGCTCGGCTTCTTCGACCGTTCGCCGATCGGCCGCCTGGTGACGCGCGTGACCAACGACATCGACGCGATGAGCGAGCTCTTCGCGTCCGGCGCGCTCAACGCCGTGGGCGATTTGATCCGCCTCTTGGGCATCGTCCTAATGATGATGGTGCTCGATTGGCGCCTCTCGCTCATCGCCTTCGCCGCCCTCCCTCCCGTGGCCTTGTTCGTCAACGCCATCCGCAAGGGGTCCCGCAAGGCGTTCCGCGACATCCGCACGAAGACGGCGCGCCTCAACGCGTTCTTGAACGAGCAGGTGTCGGGCATCGCCGTGGTGCAGGCCTTCGGTCGCGAAGAGCAGGCGTCGCGCGAGTTCGACGAGACGAACCTCGCCTACCGCGACGCCAATTTTCGGTCGATCAAGTTCGAGGCTACGCTCGACGCCGCCATCGAGATGGTGAGCGCGGTGTGCGTGGCGCTCATCTTGATCTCCGCCGGAATGAAGGCCGCCAGCGTGGGCACCGTCGTTGCCTTCGTCGCCTACATTCGTCAGTTCTTCGAGCCGATCTCGAGCCTCTCGCAGCGCTACACGTTGATGCAGAGTGCGATGGCGGGCGCCGAGCGCGTGTTCGAGCTGCTCGACACCACCGAGATCGACGCACCCGCGGCGGCGGCGAATGACGCCGGCGTGGAGAACGCGAGCGCGCGCGAGGCGGCGTTCGCGCTCGATCACGTCGATTTCGAATACAAAAAGGGCGTGCCCGTGCTTCACGACGTGAGCATCGCCGCTCGCCCCGGCGAAAAAATTGCCATCGTGGGCGCCACCGGCTCGGGCAAGACCACCGTCGCATCGCTGCTCCTGCGGCTCTACGAACCTTCGAAGGGCGACGTGCGCGTGCTCGGACGCAACGTTCGCGCCTTCGACAGAACCGCGCTGCGCCAGAGCTTCGCCGTGGTTCCGCAGGACGTCTACCTCTTTCCCGGGACCATCTGTACCAACGTCGCGGTGGGCGACGTCGTGCCCGATCGCGCGCGCGTCGAGGAGGCGCTCGATCACGTGAGCGGGCTCGATCTGTTCCGGCGCCGCGAGGGCGGGCTCGACGCGCGGGTCGATGAGCGCGGCGCCAACTTTTCGGCGGGCGAGAGGCAGCTCATCGCGTTTGCTCGCGCCCTCTACAAGAATCCGCCCATCCTCATCCTCGACGAGGCGACGGCGAGCGTCGACAGCGACACCGAGTCGCGCCTGCAGCGCGCGCTCTCGGTGCTCATGGAGAACCGCACGGCGCTCATCATCGCGCACCGGCTTTCGACGATTCGCGCGGTCGACCGCATCATCGTCTTGTCCAAGGGGCGCGTGGTCGAAGAGGGCTCGCACGAGGCGCTCCTCGCCAAGAATGGACTCTATGCGCGGCTATATCGACTGAAGAGCGCGCAGGACGCGGAGCACCTCGAGGCGTCCTGAGGGGCGAGCGCTGTGCTTTCGCGAATACCTTGCTGACCGTCCTCCGCGTCACCGGACCCCTGCTTCTCCTGTGGATGGGCGTTCGCAGCGTCGTCGGCGGGTCCATGACGCTCGGCACGATGCTGGCCCTCAATGCGCTGGCAGCGTCGTGCCTGGCGCCGATCTCGCAGATGGTCTCGAATGGCCGACAGCTTCATCTCGTTGGCGCTCAACTCGGCCGCGTCATGGAGGTCTTCGGAACCGCACCCGAGGACGATTCGGCGATGCTGAACGCAGCGCCTCAGCTCAAGGGACGCATCGACTTGAGGAACGTGAGCTTCCGTCACGCGCCCGGCGCCCGCGAGGTCCTGCGCGATGTGTCGCTGTCGGTCGAACCCGGACAGAAACTCGCCATCGTCGGCGCGACGGGATCGGGAAAGAGCACCCTCGTCAGG
>DATEMX010000169.1:0-4894 GCA_035275365.1 Polyangiaceae bacterium
GACGAGCTTCGCCGGGCCGTGTACGACTTCCTCTTGTGGTTCAACACTCAGAAGAAACCGCCGTTCAACTGGACCTACAGACCGAAGTCGTGGGGACCGTCGTAACCTCCGGCGGAACTTCCGCCGCGCGGCACTAGTGCAGCGCCCGCGAGATAGCGTCAAGAAAATGGGCGCTGCACTAGGCGCTTGCGCAGCAAGCGCGGGGGGTCTGGGGCGCGAGCCCCAGCGGAAGAAAACTAGCGCACCGCCGGCCCGCGAAGCGGGAGCATCCCGCAGGGATGCTTGATGGCACATCAACGGCGGTGCACTAGTGCCGTTTGGCCAAAGTCTGCCCCGACTTTGACCAAGCCCGCGCTTCGCCGCCCGGCACTATTTGTCTTCGTGGGCTTTGCCCCGTCCCGCTGGGGCAAGCTCGGAACAGGGCTCCACCCCACGGCACGTCCGGCGCCGATCTACCTGCTTCTCGTTGGGCCGGAGCCTTTTGGATAATCGTGATCTGCTCCTGCCAAAGTCTGCGGCAGTAGTGTTTGATCGATCGCCCGCGACCCTTTCGTTTCGATTTGGTGAGGCCGTCGCACGCGCTGCGAACCGCACGCGGAGCTTGTATCGATCTGCCCCGTCCCGTAGCATGGGGCCCTTCCGGCGCGGGGGGCTAACCCCCATGTTTCACCCGCGTTTTCACTCGGAAAAAGAGAAGTTCTCCCGTTGACCGACCCTATCTTCCGAAGACCAGCTTCCTGAGGGTGACGATGAGCGCGCAGAAGATCCGAGCGGCACTTGGCCAGCTTCAGGACGATCCTGACAACGAAGCCTCCTACAACGACCTGTTCGAAGCCGTGACATCGCCCGACGCGGGCAGAGCCAGTTCCGATCTTCGATCCTTGCTCGAGTCGGCGCGACGAGGCCACGAAGTTCGCCGCGAGTGGGACGCCGTCGCCAAGCTGCTCGAACTCGAAGCCGGGCTCAACGCCGGAACGCCCGTCGAGTTCGCGATGCAGTTCGAGCTCGCGCGCGTGCTCGAAGACGAGCTCTTCGACGACGAGCGCGCAACGGCCACCTACAAACGACTCCTCGAGCTCCGCCCCGACGACGCGACGGCGGTCGAAGCCCTGGAGCGCGGCGACGGCAAGCGCCGCAAATGGAAAGAGCTCGTCGCCCGCTACCTCGAAGAGGCAGAGCAAACCACCGACGCCACTTTCAAGAGCTCGCTCTTGATGAGCGCAAGCGAAGCGGCGTACCGCTACGGCGATCGCACGAAGAAGGGTCTCGCCGAGATCGCAGGCCAGCTCGAGGAAGCGGCGAAGCTCGACCCGAAGAACCTCCGCGTGAGCAACCTCCAGGAGCGCATCTACCGCAGCCAGGAGGCATGGATCAAGGTGGCGCGCGTGCTCGAAGCCCGCGGCGAGAGCGCCAGCAACAAAGAGGAGCGCGCGGCGAGCTACATTCGGCTCGGGCGCGTGACGTCGCGCAAGCTCGAGGCCGACGACAAGGCCGTGGCAGCCTACGAGCGCGTGCTCGATCTCTGGCCCGGCCACTCCGAGGCGATGAGCTTCTTGTCGGAGCATTTTTCCAAGACCGAGCAGTGGGACCACCTGGTCGCCCTCTACGAAGATCAGCTCCGCGGCGGCGGCGCCAAGCAAGGCGACGAGGCGGGGATCGTGTTTCAGATCGCCATGGTCAATTGGCGCATGCGCAAGAAGCCGGAGCTCGCCGAACCCTATTTCGACAGGCTTCGGCGCTTAGAGCCCGCCCACCCCGGCATGCTCGGCTTCTTCCGCGAGTTCTGCTCCGAGGGCGACGATCGCGCTCGTTTGCTCACCATCCTCACCGACGCCCAGCGTTCGCTGGCCGACGGCGCCGAGAAGACGGGCCTCGCCACGGAGATCGCCAAGCTCGCCGAGGCCGGCGCCAACGCGCAAAAGGCCATCGACCAATACAAGACCATCCTGCGGCACGACCCGCAAAACCAGGAGGCGCGCCAATCGTTGAAGCGCCTTTATACCCAAACCGAAGGGTGGAACGCGCTCATCGAGCTCCTCCGGCAGGATTTCGAGCGAACCCCCGAAAGCGACAAGACGGCGCGGCTGCGTGTGCTCCGCGAGATCGCCACCGTCTACCGCGACCGCATCAAGAGCGACACCGCGCTCGTCACCGTGCTCACGCAAGTCGTGCAGCTCGATCCAGAAGACATCGAATCGCTCCGCGAGCTCGTGCGCGTCTACGAAGCGCTGGGGCGCTTTCGCGATCTGCTCCAACACCAATCGAACCTGGCCAACCTGCTGCCCCCGGGCAACGAGAAGGCGGAGCTCTATCGCGCGGTCGCGCGACGGTGGCTCGAGCAATTCAGCAACGTTCAAAATGCCACCGACGCCTACGAGTCGCTCCTCTCGGCGGCGCCCGGCGATCACGAGGCCATCGTCAAGCTGAAGGAGCTCTACACCAAACGGCGCGCCTGGGCGCCGCTCTATGCGCTCTTCGAGAAGCAAACCGACGCCGCCTCGGGCGCCGCGCGGCTCGAGCTCTTGAGCGAGATGGCCAAGCTCGCCGCCGAGCGGCTCGATCGCGGGGCCGACGCCATCAAGATCTACCGCACGATCTTGAGCGAAGACCCAAGGCGGGGCGACGTGCTCGATCTCCTCGAGCGGCAGGCCGAACGCGACAAGGACTTCGTCACGGTCGCGTGGGCGCTCGAGCAGCGTCTCGCTCTCGCCGCCGACGACGCGGGCCGCCTCGTGGTGCTCCAGAAGCTGGGGGGCGTGTACGCCGATCGCTTGGCCGACCACTCCGGCGCCACGAAAACATGGCGCCGCGTCCTCGAGATCCAACCGGGGCACCCCAAGGCGCTGCGCGTGCTGCGCGACACCTATCTCGGCAATAGCGATTTCGACGGGCTCGAGGAGCTTTACGCGTCGCAAAGCGATTGGGAGGGGCTCGCCGAGGTGCTCTCGGGCGCCGCCGATCGCGCCGCCGATCCCGAGACGAAGATCGATCTCTCGTTTCGAACGGCCAAGGTCCTCACCGACAAGATCGGAGCCAGGGAGAGAGCGTTCCGCTCCTACGAGCGCGTCTTGTCGGTCAAGCCCGACGACGCTGTCGCCGCCGCCGCGCTCGTTCTCATCTACGAAGCCGAGGAGAGGTGGGCGCGGCTGCCCGCGCTCTACGAAGTGCTGCTCACCGACGCAGAAGAAGACGATCAGAAGCTCGACCTCTTGCATCGCCTCGTGGAGGTCACCGGGCAGAGGCTCGGAGAACGTGCCGCCGCCGTCGAATGGGCCTTCAAAGCCTACGACCTCGCGCCCAGTGAACAACGCCTCGATGAGCTCGAGGAGACCTCGCGCTCGGCCAAGTCGTGGGATCTCTACGTCGACGCGGTGACCACGCGGCTCAAGAAAAAGAAGGGCGTTTCGCACAAGGATCGGCGAAACCTCAAGGCCAAGCTGGCGCGCCTCCACGCCACCGAGCTCGGCCGCATCGACGATGCCATCGGCGAATACCGGGCCCTCGTCGAAGACGACCCGGCCGATGAAGACGCCGTCGTCGCGCTCGATCGGCTCCTTCGCAGCGAAGACCGCCGCGACGACCTGCGCTGGCTCTTCGAGCTGCGCGCCACGAAGGGCCCCGAAGAGGAACGCGCCGCGATCCTCACGGAGTGGGCGAGCCTCGAGCAAGACGTCTTCACCGAGCCGGCGCGCGCAACGGAGCTTTACAAGCGCGTGCTCGAGGTCGAGCCGACCAATGATCTTGCCGCGCGGACCTTGCCGCGCCTCTTGCTCGCCGCTGGCAACGCCGAGGAGGCGGCCGCCGTGATCGAGGCCCACAAAGAGAGCACCGAAGGCGAGGCGCACGCCGACCGCGAGCTCGATCTTTCGGACATTTATCTCGATCACCTCTCGCGCCCGGCCCAAGCGCTCAAGGCCGCGGCCCGTGCGCTGAAGACGGTTCCCCATTTCGCGCGCGCCATCACCATGCTCGATCGGCTGATGGCGCTCCCCGAGACTCGCGCGAAGGCCGCCGAGCTTCTCGAGGTGGAGTACGCCGAAGCCAAGGATGCCCGGCGGCAAGCGCAGGCGCTGGGGGTCTTGCTGGAGACGACGACCGAGCCCGAGCGACGCCTCGAGCTCTACACCACCCTCGCCGAAATCGAAGAGCAACAACTCTCGGCGGCCGGGCGCGCGTTCGACGTCGTGCTTCGAGGCATCACGGAGTTCCCCGAGGAACTCCCGCTATGGGACCGCGCCAACGTGTTGGCGGCGAGGGCGGCACGGCCCACCGATTTGGCGGACGCCTACCGGTCGTCTTTGCGCTCGAACCTACCGGCGGTCATCGAGACCGAGCTCTGCGAGCGCGCGGCCGCGCTGCACGACGAGAAGCTCGGCGATCCCGAGGCCGCGACGCCGTACCTCGAACGCATCCTCGAGAGGCGCCCCGGCGACGAGAAGGCGTTCACGCGCCTGAAGCAGATCCTCACGAGCGCCGAAAAGTGGGGCGAGCTCGAGTCGCTCTACGAAAAAGCCGTGAAGGGCACGACCGACCCCGAACGCCGCGTCGACCTTCTGAACGAGGTCGCGCTCGTGTGCGAAGAGATCACGAGCGAGCCGGGCAAGGCCATTTCGTACTACGAGAGCATCCTCGACCTCGATTCGACCCACGAGAATGCCACGCGCGCGCTCGAGATGCTCTATGCGCGCGAAGGCCGCTACGAAAAGTTGGCGGCGCTCCTGGAGCACCGCCTCGAGAACGCCACCCAGGAAGAGACGGTGGTGCTCAAGGTGCGCCTCGGGCAAATCGATCTCGAAAAGCTCCACGACCCGGTCCGCGCGCTCCGGCATCTCGAAGAGGTGCTGAGGCTCGACGTCGGCAACCACGACGCGCGCGATCTCGTCGTTCGCATCCT
>DATEMX010000170.1:0-5123 GCA_035275365.1 Polyangiaceae bacterium
GCCAAGGAGAGCCGCGAGGTGATCGCCGCGCGCACCGGCGGCGCGGTGTCGCTCGCCGTCGGCATGTCGCGCGTCTTCTCCGGGCTGCCCGGTATGAAGACGCTGATAGCCTATTGGTACCATTTCGCGATCATGTTCGAAGCGCTCTTCGTGCTTACCACCATCGACACGGGCACGCGCGTCGGTCGCTTTCTTCTGCAAGAGTTCGTGGGACGCGTCTGGGCTCCGTTCGCGCGTCCTTCGTGGGTGCCCGGGGCCGTCATCGCCTCGCTCGCCATCGTGGTGGGCTGGAGCTACTTCATCCTCAATGGAACCATCTCCACCATCTGGCCCATGTTCGGCATCGCCAACCAGCTCCTGGCATCGACGGCGCTCGCCGTAGGGACCACGGTCCTCATCCGCGAAGCGCCCAAACCTACCTACGCCCTGGTGACCTTGGCGCCGCTGCTCTTCGTCGGTACGACTACGCTGACCGCCGGTGTGCAGGCGATTCGAACCATGTACCTACCGCTCTTGTCGAACCCCAAGACGCACACCACCGGGCTCGTGGACGCGACGCTGACTGCCGTGCTCCTATTGGGAGTCGTGGCGATCCTCGTCGGCAGCGCGGCGCGGTGGGTCTCGATCTACCGCGACCGGACCAGAACGGCCGAGCCCGCGGCCGCATGAGAAACGGGTTGCTCCTCGGTGGGATCGTCTTCACCTTCGCCACCCTCGTGACCGTGCACTTGACCATCGCGGTCGGGCTCGTGCAGCGCCACCCTCGCTGGCACGCGGCCGTCGCGTTTCTCGTTCCTCCGCTCGCTCCCTATTGGGCCCTCCGGGGAGGAATGGTCGTACGAGGCGGTGTGTGGATCGGCAGCGTGATCATCTACACCACGCTCCGCGGCGTGGCGGCGCTCTGATGCCGCGGCCGCTGCTCGCTTTCGGATTGGCGCTGCTGGCCGCGCTCGGCGGGGCGGCGTGCAACGGGTGCCGATCGACGCAACCCGAAGGGGCCAAAGCCGCGACGGCGCCCGACGTGCCGACGATTCGCCTCTACGCCGTCTCAAACGTGGCGGGGGCGCTCGAGCCGTGCGGTTGCACGAAAGATCAGATGGGGGGCATCGATCACCTCGGCGCCTTCATCGCGCGCGATCGCGCGAGCGCTCGCGGCTCGCTCCTTTTGGCGGCGGGGCCCACCATGTTCCTCGATCCGACGCTCGCTTCGTCGCGCGGGGAGCAAGATGTCTGGAAGGCAGAGGCCATCGGGGCGTCGTTCGGCGCCATTGGCCTCGCGGCGTGGACGCCAGGGTTCAACGACTGGGCTGGCGGCCCTCGGCTGCTGACGGCCTTCGGTGAGTCGACCAAGGCCCCGCTCCTCGCCGCCAACCTCGAGGGCGCCGTCGGCGGTGCGGTCAAGAGCGCGCTGCGCGAAGTGTCGGGCATCAAGGTGGGGCTCGTCGGCGTGGCGCTCCCTTTGTCGAGCGGCAAGGCTCCCGAAGGCGTGGCCTCGTCCGATCCCGCGTCCGCCATGAAGGCGGCCGTCGCCGCGCTGCGCGCGCAAGGGGCCAAGATGATCGTCGGTCTCGCGGCGATACCGCGCGGCGACGCCTTGAGGCTCGCAGAAGGGGTGCCCCATCTCGCCGCGCTCGTCGTCGGCAAGCCGGCCGATGCGGGCGACACCAACGACGCGCCCATGCCACCCCAGGTCATGGGCCATACGCTCGTGGTGCAGACGTCGAACCACCTGCAAACGGTCGCCGTCGTCGACTTCTTCGTCCGCGGCGACGACTTTGAATTTCAAGACGGGGTGGGGGTGGCAAACGCCCAAGCGCTCGACTCGGTCGAAAAGCGCATGCGCGATCTGGAGAATCGGCTCGCCGCTTGGCAAAACGACCCGTCGATTCGTCCCGCCGATCTCGAGGCTCGAAAGCGCGATCTCGACAAGCTCGCCGAGGAGAAGAAACGCCTGTCCATCCCCGCGCCGCCCCAAGAGGGGAGCTTCTTTCGATACTCGCTCGTGGAGGTCCGCGGCAAGCTCGGCAGCGACACGCCCGTGGCCGAACGCATGAAGGCCTTCTACGCGAAGGTCAACGAGCACAACCGCGTCGCGTTTGCCGACAAGAAGCCGCCCGAGCTTGCGCCGGGCCAGAGCGGGTACGCCGGCGTCGAAGTTTGCTCGTCGTGCCACGACTCCGCACGCAAAGTGTGGGACGGCACCGCTCACGCGCACGCCTATGCGACTTTGGCCAAGCAGTCGAAGGAGTTCAACCTCGACTGCGTCGGCTGTCACGTAACGGGGTACGAGAAGCCGGGCGGCTCCACGGTGACGTGGAATCTGCCCCTTCGCGACGTGCAGTGCGAGTCGTGCCACGGGCCGGGGCAAGCGCACGCCAAGGCCCCGAAGAAGGCGGGGCTCATCACGCGCGATCCGAAGCCCGAGACATGCGTCGGCTCGTGCCACCATCCCCCGCACGTCGAAGCGTTCGATCCCGTGAAGGCCAAGCAGCTCGTCTTGGGACCGGGGCACGGCTTGCCCGAGTAAGAACAGGCGGTGCGCCGAAGGTCGCACTCGTCGCGCTGACCCGTGCGCGCGATGGTTCGGGTGTTGGCGACGCCCGAACACAAACCCGCGCAGAAGCCGAACGAGCGGACGAAGCGCTGGTCGCTTCGTTTGGATCTCGGGCTTCGCAGCCTCTTGCCGGAGTGGCGCGCAATGTTCGCCCGGAGCACCTTGCGCGACGACGCGCTCGCCGGGCTCACCGTGGCGTGCATCGCCATCCCGCTCTCGCTGGCGATCGCGCTCGCGTCGGACGTGCCGCCCGAGGCCGGCCTCTTTACGGCCATCGTCGCGGGCATCGTATGCGCGTTCTTCGGGGGAACGCCACTCGCCGTGAGCGGACCGGCCGCCGCCATGGCCATCCTCGTGGCCAGCGTCGTTCAGTCGTATGGGATGGGCGGCCTTCTTTTCGTGGGGCTCGTTTGCGGCGCGCTGCAGCTTGCCACGGGGGTGTTCGGGCTCGGGAGGCTCATCCGGCTCGTGCCCGTTCCCGTCGTCGAAGGTTTTACCGCCGGCATCGGCGCGATCATCTTGATAGGGCAGCTCCCGCGCGTGCTGGGGCTTCCGCCGCCCGCAGAGTCCCATGTGCTCGACGTTCTCACGCACATTCGCGAGCTCGTGCACGAGGCCAACGTCGACGGCGTCATGCTCGCCGGGGCGACGGTTGCCATCGTCCTCGCGCTGCCGCGCATCCATCCGCGCGTTCCGGCGGCGCTCCTCGGCGTGGTGATCCCCACGCTCGTCGTCATCTTGACGGGTATCGACGTCGAGCGCATCGGGGCCCTCCCGCATTCGCTGCCCCTGCCGAGTTTCCCGGCCGTGCCCCAGGGGTTCGACGTTAGCTCGCTCTTGGCGACGTCGCTCGTCGTGTACGCATTGGCTTCGCTCGAGTCGCTGCTCTCGTCGAGCGCCGTCGACAAAATGGCGGCGGGAACGAAGCGCCACGATCCCGACCAAGAGCTCATCGGGCAGGGACTCGGCAACGTCGCGTCGGCGTTGGTCGGCGGCATTCCCGTCACCGGTGTCATCGCCCGGTCGGCGCTTAACATCCAAGCAGGCGCGCGTACGCGGCTCGCCGCCGTCGTCCACTCCGGCGCGGTCCTGGCCGCGGTGCTCGTCTTCTCGTCGTTCATGGGCATGATTCCCATCGCGGCGCTCGCGGGTGTGCTCGTCGCGGTCGCGTTGCGTATGCTCGATCCGTCGAAGCTCCTGGCCCTCTTTCGAGCTTCGCGCGCCGACGCGGCCGTCTACGCGGTGACGTTCGCCGTCATCGTCGGCGTCGACCTCATCGCGGGTATTCGCTGGGGCATCGCCGCGGCGCTGCTCATCGCCGCCGTGCGGCTCGGCCAAACGCAGCTCTCGGTGCTCGGGGCCGATGGTCCTTCGCCGCTCCAGATACGATTGGCGGGCCCGGTGACCTTTCTCTCGTCGCTGCGCCTGGAGTCCCTGCACCGGGATCTCGAGCGCCTCGGCCCCGGCGATCGCGCGGTCGTCGATTTGTCGAACGTAACGACCATCGACTCGAGCGGCGCCGAGCTCATCATCGACGTGGTGGGGAGCCTCAAGTCTCGCGAGGTCGACGTGGCCGTTCTCGTCACGAACCCCCGCATCGAGCGACGCCTCCTCGGGACCGATCACGGCGGCGTTCTCGCGTTGTGCCTCGCGCGCACGGAGCAAGACGTGCCGGCCATTCTCGGTGCGCACGCGGGCATGTCGCCGCGCCAGCGGCTCGAGTTCGGCGTCGAGCACTATCGTCGTCATCACCTTCCTCGCTACGCCGATTTGTTCGAAAAACTCGCGCCGCGGCAGGTCCCGCACACGCTCTTCATTACCTGTTCGGACAGTCGCATTCAGCCGTCGCTCCTCACGTCGACCGATCCGGGCGAGCTCTTCATCCTTCGCAACGTCGGCAATATGGTCCCGCGATGGGAAGGCGGCGGTGCCACGTCGCCCGCGGTGGGCGTCGAATACGCCGTCGGAGTTCTCGGGGTCGCGGAGATCGTCGTCTGCGCCCACTCCCGCTGCGGTGCCATCCACGCCATCACGCACCCCGGCGAGGTCCCCGCGCGCCTCACGTCGGTGCGTTCGTGGGTCGAATCGGCGGAGACTCTCGACCTACGCGAGAGGCTCCGCGCGGCGAATTCCGAAGACGGCGCGGCCCGCCTGAACGTTCTTTTGCAAGTGGATCATCTGCGCGGCTTTCCCATCGTGCGCGAAAAGCTCGAGGCGAACGCGCTCTCTTTGCGCGCCTGGTTTTTCGATGTCGTCAGGGGCGGCGTCGAAGAGTGGGACCCTCATGCGGAGCGGTGGTTCGCGGTCGGGCACGCGGCGGATTTTCCGAGCGGTCCTCGGGGACCGTCGCCCTGGTCGCCCGTGCAACACTGACGCGCCGTGCCCTCGAGGGAAAGCGGGCAGGAGAATGGTTCTTTGTTTTGCCGCGCTAATTTAGTTCTCATCCAGAAACGGCAAGTTGTCGAAAACAAACCCTTTCTGGACGGATGGGGAATGGAAATAAAAGCATCGGAGTGCGTGTTTTCTCGGAGTTCCTCCAAGAACGCCCGAAAGAAACAACACTCCGATG
>DATEMX010000171.1:0-5404 GCA_035275365.1 Polyangiaceae bacterium
AACCATCGAGCAGGTTGTTCAAACGCAACGTATCCTAAGTACGGGCAAGAGGCATGCATACTTGGACGCCGTGAGGGGGGGGCTGCGTGATATATAAGTCAGCGCCCGATGGTCGCCGAGTTCGTTCACCTCCACGTTCACACGCAGTATTCGTTTTTGGACGGAGCTCTGCGCATCGGCCAGATCGCCGAGCGGGCCAAAGAGCTCGGAATGCGCGGCGTCGCGATGACCGACCACGGCAACATGTTCGGTGCGCTGCAGCTCTACAAGGCGTGTCGCGAGCGCGGCATTACGCCCATTCTCGGTTGCGAGATCAACGTCGCTAGGCCCCAAGAAGGCCGCGAGCGGCGACGGACGCCCGTCGACCACCTCGTTCTTTTGGCCAAAGACGAGGCCGGCTACAAGAACCTGATTCGCATCGTCTCCAAGGGCCAAGTCGAGAGCGCGAGCGACACGGCGCCGAGCGTTGCGTGGGAAACGGTGGCCGAGCAGTGTGGCGGTCTCATCGGGCTCACCGGGTGCATGGGCGGCGTCGTCGCGCAGCAGATCCTCGAACAAGGCGAGGACGCGGGGCTCGGCGTGCTCGACCGGCTGCGCAGTGCATTCGAGCCGGGCAGTCTCTTCGTGGAGCTTCAAGACCACAGCTTGGTCGAGCAGCCGGTCGTAAACCGCATCCTCGTCGACGCCGCCAAGAAGCTCGAGCTTCCCATCTGCGCGACCAACGACGTTCACTACCTCGCCAAGGAAGACGCCGACGCTCAGCTTTACCTGTCGTGCACGCAGAGCGGACGGACCTACGCCGACGCCAAAGCGTCACACCACGGGTCGGCCGAGATGTACTTCAAAGGCGCCGACGAAATGGCGCGCCGCTTTCGGGAGTTGCCCGACGCGGTGACTTCGACGGTGGCCATCGCGGAGATGTGCAGCGGCCTAAAGCTCACGCTGGGCAAGCCGATGCTCCCCGATTTCAAGGTTCCGGAGGGCTTCGACCAGCCGGCCTACTTCGCGCACGTAGCGCGCGAGGGCCTCCGGTATCGCTTTCGCGAGTTCGCGTCGCTCGGCAAGACGGTCGAACAAGAGGTCTACGAGAAGCGCCTCGAAGTCGAGATCGCCGTCATCATCAAGATGGGCTTTCCCGGTTATTTTCTCATCGTGTGGGACTTCATTCGGCATGCGAAGAACCGCGGCGTGCCGGTGGGGCCTGGCCGCGGATCGGGCGCCGGTTCGCTCGTCGCCTATTCGATGCGGATCACCGATCTCGATCCCATCCCGTATGGCCTCCTCTTCGAGCGCTTCTTGAACCCCGAGCGGGTGTCGATGCCCGACTTCGACATCGACTTCTGCATGGATCGTCGCGACGAGGTCATCGAATACGTGACCGAGAAGTACGGGCGCGAGTCGGTCGGGCAGATCGCGACGTTCCACGAGCTCAAGGCGCGGAGCGTCATCAAGGACGTCGCTCGCGCGATGGGGATGCCGGCGAACGAGGCCCAGGGCCTCGCCAGCATGATCCCGCCGAACCCCAAGGTGCAGGGGCAGATGTACACCATTCCCGAAGCGCTCGAGGTGGAGCCCAAGCTCGCCTTGCGCGTGAAGGAAGATCCGACGGCGAGAGAGCTCATCAAGGTCGCGCAAAAACTCGAGGGCCTCACGAGGCACGCCGGAAAACACGCCGCGGGCGTCGTCATCAGCGAAGGCCCCCTCTGGGATCACGTGCCTTGCTTCTTGAACGAAGGCAAGATCGTCACTCAATACGACAAAGACGACGTCGAGGAGGCCGGGCTCGTCAAGTTCGACTTCCTCGGATTGAAGACGCTGACCGTGCTCGCGATCGCCGCGCGCCTCGTGAATGCGCGGCCCGACCGCCAAGGGCAAAAGTTCGATTTGGGCGCGCTCTCGCTCGACGACAAGCTCACCTACCAGCTCCTGCAGAGCGGCGAGACGACCGGCGTGTTCCAGCTCGAGTCGACGGGCATGCAGCAGCTCTTCAAGGACTACCGGCCGGAGGTCTTCGAAGACATCGTCGCCTTGGGCGCCCTCTATCGACCAGGCCCCTTGAACGCAGGCATGGTCAAGGACTTCGTCGATTGCAAACACGGCCGCAAGCCGGTGACGAGCCTACACCCGCTGGTCGACGAGGTCGTCAAACCGACCCGCGGAGTCATCGTCTACCAAGAGCAGGTCATGCTCATCGCGCAAAGGCTCGCCGGCTACACGCTTGGGGGCGCCGATCTCTTGCGCAAGGCGATGGGCAAAAAGCTCGCCGACAAGATGGCCAAGCAGCAGCAGTCGTTCGTCGAAGGCGCGCTCGCGCAGGGCGTCCTTGCGTCCGACGCCGAGCGGATCTTCCAGCTCATCGTGCACTTCGCGGGCTATGGCTTCAACAAGAGCCACGCCGCCGCATACGGCCTCCTCACGTACCAAACGGCGTATTTGAAGGCGCACTATCCGGTCGAATTCTTGTGCGCGCTGCTCACGGCCGACCACGGCAAGATCGAAAAAGTGGTGCGCATCATCGCCGAAGGCAGAGCCCTCGGCGCGACGATCCTCCCGCCCGACATCAACCTCTCGCAGACCGCCTTCACCGTGGTGTACGGCTCGCCGAACGGTGATTTCAAGGCACAGCGAGGCTCCAAGGTCAAAGACCCGTGCCAAGCACAGATCCGCTTCGGGCTCGGGGCGGTGCGGGGGATCGGCGAGAGCTCGCTCGAAGCGGTGTTCGAGGCTCGCGCCGCGGGCGGAGCTTTTCACGATCTGTTCGACTTTGCCGGCCGTGTCGACGCGCGCCGCGTGAACAAGGCGACGCTCGAGTCGCTCATCCAATGCGGAGCGTTCGACTCCGCTCTTTTGCCTCGCGGGATCACGCGTTCGCGCGCGCACGCGGCCGTCGATCTCGCGCTCGAGCGGTCACGCAGCGCGAGCAAAGATCGCGAGCGCGGGCAAACGACGCTCTTCTCTCTGCTCGAGAGCCGCGGTGGCGCGGGAGGGTCGTCGGACAAGCTCGAGTATCCGCCGCGCGAACCATGGGATTTGCGTGAGACGTTGAAGCGCGAGAAGCAGGCGCTCGGCTTCTACGTTTCGGGCCACCCCCTCGATCGCTACGGCAAAGAGCTGCGTCGATTCGACGTGACCCCGACCTCCGACGTCGCCGCGCAAGCGCAGTGGGCGAAGGTTCGCATCGCCGGCGTCGTGGAAAATTATCGCGTTCGCACGTTCCGCAACGGCGGTGGCCGGGTTGCTTTCTTCGAGCTCGAAGACGAGGTCGGCCGGGTCGACGTCAAGGTTGCCGAGAAGCGAATCGACGCGTCGGCGGCAATCTTGGCGGCCGGCGAGCCCGTGCTGGTGGAAGGCAAAGTGACGTTTCCCATGACGGTGGAGGACGAAGAAGTCGACGGCGACGCCGCGAAGAAGCCGACGATCTTCTTCGAATCGGTGCAGTCGCTCGCCGAGGCGATCCAAGCAGAAACGCGCGGCATCTCGCTCAGGCTCGCCGCCGACCGCACGAAAGAGAGTCACCTCCGGGGTCTCAAGGATCTCCTCGCGCGCTCGCCCGGGCACTGTCCCGTCAGCGTCGTCATCGAGCTGCCGGGCGGCGCCGAGGCCACGCTCTCGCTCGGCAACGCCTTCAAGGTGCTTCCCAGCGATGCCATGCTCGCCGGGCTCGAGCGCCTTTTCGGCGAGAACGTGGCCGAGCTTCGCTAACGATCTCCGCGCCAAACAGGGTCGGACTTCGGGTGCGCGGCACCGCTTGGCCAAAGTCGAGCCCGACTTTTCGAGCGTCACCTCGAACTTTCGACGCTGAGGGTTCTTTTCGAGCGTCACCTCGAACTTGCCATACCAAATTGGAATCGACCGGTCGAAACCGAGGGCCCTTTGGCCAAGCGGCACTAGTGTCGCGCGGCCGAAGTCTTGTCCTCAGTTCAGCCGCGGCACTAGGAGGGTCCGCGCCATCGTTCCCAATTTGCCATGGCAAATTGAGAGCTGAAGCAGGAAGGGGTCCTCCCGTCGTTCGTGACTTGGCATCCAGGCATGCCGGCATGGCAAGTATCCACGCTCTCGAATCTGGGGGTCGGATTTTCGCCGCGCGGCACTAGTTCCCCACGGGCGGATGACCCACCCGCGCCTCGTCGCCCGCGCTTTCGCGAGCGCTACGACGGACGCGTGGTCGCGTCGATGAGGTTGCGCGCGTGGCGCTCGACCTTTTCGGCGTCTTCGGTGTGCTTCACGAGGACCCCCAACGTTTCTTGGACGAGCGTGGGGTCGAGGGCGCGCGCGCCGAGGAGGACGAGGGCGCGCGCCCAGTCGATCGTTTCGGCGATCGACGGCGCCTTGCGCAGATCGAGCGCACGGAGACCGCGGATGAAAGCAACGAGCTGGCGAGCCAGCGACTCGGCGACCTCGGGGACCTTGCGGCCGAGGATGGCGAGCTCGCGCGAGGGGGAGGGGTAGTCGAGGTGGGCGTGTAAGCAGCGCCTCCGCAAGGCGTCGGTCATCTCGCGCGCCCGGTTGCTGGTGAGCACGACGAGCGGACGATGCGTCGCGCTGACGGTGCCGAGCTCGGGGATGGTGACTTGGAACTCGGAGAGGATCTCCAAGAGAAAGGCCTCGAACTCGGGATCCGAGCGGTCGACCTCGTCGATCAAGAGCACGGCGGGGATGGCGCTCTGCAACGCCGCGAGGAGCGGCCGGTGAATGAGAAAGCGATCGCTCCAGAAGGCCGAGTCGCTCTGGGCGACGCGGTCGGCCGCATCGCGGAGCGACGTCGCCGAGGCGACCCGCTGAGCAACAACGTCGCGAAGGAGCTGCGTATAGAGAAGCTGCTTGGCGTAGTCCCATTCGTAGAGCGCTTTGCTCTCGTCGAGGCCCTCGTAGCACTGGAGCCTTACGAGCGGTCGCCCGAGCGCCTCGGCCGCGGCGCGCGCGAGGTCGGTTTTTCCCACGCCGGCCGGGCCCTCGACGAGCAGCGGACGACCCAGTCGGAGCGCCAACCAAAGCGACAAGACGGCCTGCGGTTCGGCCAGGTAGTCGGCGCGTAGCAGCGCGCGCTCGAAGTCTTGTGCCGTGGGAGGCAGCCGAAAAGGCGATGCGGGCAGAGGGTCGCTCACCGTGGGGGGCGGCTTGCGCGCGCTCAAGGGTGGGGGAGGAGGCGTGCGGGGGACCGTGGGCTCGGGGGCCGCGGGCGGAGCGGCCTCGACGGTGGTGTGCGGCGGAGGTTCGACGACGTTGGCGTCGGAGGCGATTTCGATGGGGAGCTCGGGCAACTCTCCGCCGGGGAGCGTGTGGGGCACGGGCGGCGCGTGCGGCGGAGCGTAGTGTGATGCGGCGGGGGGCGACGGCGACGCCGGCAAAGGCGGGAGAGGGGGCCGCGGCGGTAGCGGGGGAGGGGGCTGCGAAATCGGGCGCG
>DATEMX010000172.1:0-9902 GCA_035275365.1 Polyangiaceae bacterium
GGGCGCCCCGGCTTGGCAAGGGTTCGGAACCCCCAGCCCTTCCCCAGCCTCCTCGCGCCCCAAAAAAGGGATCGCGCTCAAAAAGGGACGATGATGGGGCGATCTTTTTCCCACTGGAGGCGACAGGGCTTTCGCGACGGATAGGCCTCTCGGACTTGCTCTTCCCACGGTCCGGAACGGACCCAGAGCACCGGATCATCGAGCCGGGGGCCTGGTGGTGGCGGAAAGTACACCCAGCTCGTGTACGCGCCCGGCGGCTGCATTCGCTCCCAAAAAAGGGCGATCGGACCGCCTTCCGCGTACGCCTCGGCTGCTTCGAGCGGCGCGCGAATCGTTCTCGCTACGTGGCCGAGACGAGCCAGCTCCTGTGGCCAAAAGGTCGTCAACCCTACCGCGAACGCGGCAAAGGCAAGCCTCGCCGGCGTTGCCTGCGCGATCGTTCCAAGGGGAGTGAGCCGGTCACCGAGCTCGATCACGACAACCGCGGTCACCATGGCGATGAAGGGCAAGTCGAAGAGGTGGTAAGCCGATCCGATGTCATGAACCGCACCGCCGCCGAGGAAGAAGTAGGCCGTCGCTTGCACCAGAACGAATGCGATCGCGGCACGCGACCAACGATCGCTGCCAACCCCCAACGCCACCAGACCCAGCGGAAGGAGCGAGCCGGGCCATCCGAAACACCAAGCCGAGAGGCGCATCAGGACTGCAAACGTCTTGCTGACGGCGCCGGGGAACGTTGCCGTCACGCCCCAGCCGACGTTGCCGAATCCGAACATCTTGGCCCCCGGCCACCGCCTGGCAAATGCGCTGTAGGCGTTGACCATCGGGTCCCCGGTCACCATGGCGTTCGTCTCGAATTGAATGAAGAGCGAGACCACGCAAAGCGTGAAGACGATCAAGAGACCGATGGCGTGACGCTTGCGATCGCGATCGGAGCGCAACACCAGCGGCGCGAGCAAAAGGCCCGCGGCTAGGGCGGCGAGCAACGCCTCGAGCTGGCGTGTCAACTGCATGGCGCCGAGCGCCGCTCCCACCAGCGCGTAGGAGCCGTACCCCCCGGCGTCCCGCGCAGAGAGCGACGCTGCCAGCACGGCCAGCAGCAGAAACGTCGACGGGACCATGCTATGCAGGGTGGCCGACATGCAGATCAAGAACGGCGACGTTGCGAGCAAGAGAGCGGTGCCGACACCGACTTTGGCGTTCCACAGACGCTCGGCGAGCCGAGCTGCCAAGTAGACGATGCCGGCCCCCGAGAGGGCTTGCGTGAGAAACGGAACACCCAAAGTCCTGCTCACCGCGAGGAGCGTCGGTTGCCCGATGGGATACACGCCGCCCCAGCGCCCTCCCGGCAGCTCGAGAAGGAACTGGTGCGAAAAGATCTGGAGGGGTCCCGGGGCTTGGGTCGTCAAACCTCCGGCCAGCAGAGCTCGCGATTCGTAGACATAGACCCGCTCGTCATCGGTGAACGCAGCTCCTCGGAAAACGAGCACACGAACGAGAACGATGAACGTCGCTGCGGCAATCGCCAGAACGACGTAGGTGCGCCGAGGACGCCCGGCAAGGCGTGCCAACAGGTCCGGCTGGCGAGGAGGAAGGAGCTTCAGCCCTGCGCCGCAAATGAGCAAAAGCGCGGGAACGCCGAGCACCATCTGAAGGAGAAACAACTTCGTCTCGCCCGCGTTGGGGTGGTCGTGGGCGACCAGGTCGTAGCTCAGCAGGCGCTCACGGAAACCCAGGTGATCGAAGAGGATCGCCTCGGCCATGAGGAGCAGGGCCGCCGCCGATAACGCCGCAACTGCCCCCGCCTTGGGCGAACCGCGCGAGGAGGTCATTGGGAAGTCACCCTGGCTCGGCCGCTCCGGATGACTTGGCCGTCGCGTCGCGCGTGACGTTGATCTCGTCGGCCACGATGTAGAGCGGTCGCCGCTTGACCTCTTCGTAGATGCGTCCGACGTACTCGCCGAGGATGCCCGTCATCAGGAGCTGCGCGCTCGCTCCGAGCGAGACGGTGATCATGATCGTGGCCCATCCAGGAACGACCAAGCCGTAGAGGCGCCCGTAGACGCTCCACCCGGCCACACCGATACCGACGAAGCCGGCCAAGGTGCCGAGCCACGTGGCGATGCGTAGCGGCACGATCGAAAAGGCGGTGATGCCGTCGAACGCGAACTTCAGCATCTTGCGCAGCGGATAGTGGGTTTCGCCGGCGAAGCGGGCCTTGCGATCGTAGAGCACGGTCGTCTGCCGGAAGCCGACCCACGCCACCATGCCGCGCACGAACCGGTTGGTCTCGCGCAGCGCGCGCAAGGTGAGGATGACGCGACGACTCACGAGCCGGAAGTCGCCAGCGTCGACGGGCAGCGCGATGCCGACTACGGCGCGAAGCAGTCGATAGAATGCGTATGCCGTGAAGCGTTTGAAGAGCGATTCCTTCTCGCGCTTGCGGCGCACGGCGTGCACGATGTCAAAACCCTCGCGGTAGCGCACGAGCATCTCGGCGACGACCTCGGGCGGATCTTGTAGATCGGCGTCCATGACGACGACGGCGTCGCCGCGCGCGTAGTCGAAGCCCGCGGTGATGGCGATCTGATGGCCGAAGTTGCGCGAAAACGAGACGAGCCGGTAGCGGCTTTCGGATCGGCAGAGATCGGCGAGGCGCGCCGCCGACGCGTCGGTCGAGCCGTCGTTGATGAAAAGTACCTCCCAACTCGCACCGACCGCTTGCAGGAAAGCCGAGAGGCGCCGGTGCAGCTCGTCGATGACGGCCTCCTCGTTGAAGAGGGGCAGGATGATCGAGAGCTCGGGGCGATCGTCATGCCCGCCTTCGACGGAGGGCGTGGCTTCGAGGCGCGCGAAGCTCGAAATCTCGGACATGACGGGCTAGTGCCGTCGTTTAGCAGAGCAGCGAGCGCAGTGCCCAGTTTTCCTACTTACTCCGGACCGCAGGCGCTCGGCTTGCTCGCTTGGCCACGATGAGAAAGCCCAACGCCGACTGCGGGTCGTGCAGCAACCGTTCGAGCAATCGCGCGCTCACCGCGATGCCGGCCATCGTCGGCACCACGAAGGGGGTCGTCCACCATCGCGTCCTCGGAGCGTCAGATGCTTCGTGCCCCAATTTACCGACCGACTGCCCCAGCGACTGCAGGCGCGCCACGCGGAGGGCGAGGAAGCCGTTCAATTTGTGGCCGACGACACTGGTGAGATCACCTTGCTGCTCGACATGGACGACTTCGAGACCGGCTTCGGCGCAGAGCTGCTTCAAACCGTGCGGCGTGTAGCGGAAGAAATCGTGCGGCTCTTCGTGCAGGCGAAACTCGAAGGGCGCCGTAAGGATGAGCAACCCGTCGTCCTTGAGGACGCGCGCCATCTCGTGGACGAGCGCGCCGGGCCTCGGCGTGTGCTCGAGTACCTGGACGTTCAGCACGGTGTCGAACGTTTTGTCTTCGAACGGCAAGCGGTTGCCGTCGTAAACGTAGTCGGGCTTCCTCTCGCGTTTCTCGGCCGAGGTCGCGCTGAACGTCGCTTCGTGCTCGATGCCGATGTACTCGGAGACGTAAGGGAGAAAGATGTGTTCGTAAGGCTTGTCGCCGCAGCCCACGTCGAGCAGGCGTCCCTTGGCACGCGGCGCGATGCCCGTGAGCGATCGGATGGTGATGCCCCACTGAAGATCGACGAAGTCGGACGATGCCCGCACGACCTTCCCTACCCATTTGTTCCCCAACAACGCTTCCAGCATCGATCGGGTCCAGCTTTAGCTTGGGCGGAAGCGCGAAGCAAGCTCCGGGGTCGCCGAGCCAAGAAGGCGAGAGCCTAGAGCCTAAGGAACATTGACGCCCGGGCACGGTTCGGACGACAGCGCCGCGTGGCCGTCGTCGAGCATGATGTCGATGCCCGTGGAGTCGATCACCTCTGAGCCACCACCACTGCCCGGACGGTCCTCCTGCGAACCTGACGTGGCACTCCACCCTGTGGCACATGCGCCACAAATGGCAAACAACCAGGGCCCCCCCAATGGTTAACGGAGTCGAAAGGTTTCAAAGAGTACCTCGGCGCGGGCGAGCTCGATGAGCGGGAGGACTGACCTTATGCGAGCCGGCGCGCTTTTTCAATCTCAAATCGGCGAGTTACGCGCCGAGTGTCAATCGGTGACACGAAGACGTACAAGGTTGACACTCGATGCCCACAATCGACATCCGTCCCCAATACCGGCCCCACGCACGCGGGGCCGCGTTGGCTCTTCATTTGCTCTACGGTTTCGCCGGGCCGACGCGAGAGTTTTCGTGATAAGACAGATCGCCCTTTCGGCCATATCAAGATGGCTTCCACGAAGACTCAGACGCAAGTGCCCGACTCGATCACCGCGCAAACGGGGGACGACGACCGGCCTGTCGTCGTACGCTCCGCCGGAGCGGGCCAGCTTCCCGGCGTCGTCCGGGTGTTCCCCCGCGCCTTGGGCGATGCCCCCGCCTGCTGGCCGGTAGCGAAAGCGATTTCCGTCGGCCGCAGCCGACGGGCCGACGTTCAGATCGAAGACGGCGGCATCTCGCGCGTTCACGCCGACCTCACGCCTCATCGCGACGGCTTCGTCGTCTCTGACCGGGGGAGCCGCCACGGATCGTTCGTCAACGCGGCGCCCGTACCCGGCGAAGGAGCCTTGGCGAAGCACGGGAGCATCATTCGCCTCGGGGATACCCTCCTTCTCGTCGTCGATGACATCGGCCCTTATCGGGCGCCGTCGAGGACGATGGCCGGCGCGACGCTCGGGCTCGCGCGAGACATGCTCGCCGGTCCCGCCTTGGGCCGCGTCTGGGATCAGGCCACGCGCGTCGCTCAGCTGAGCGAGCCGGTCTTGATCCTGGGCGAGAGCGGGAGTGGAAAAGAATGCGTGGCGCGCATGGTCCACGCCTTCAGGACCGTTCCCGGTCCTTTCGTCGGACTCAACGTGGCTGCGATCCCCGAGCCCCTCTTCGAAGCCGAGCTTTTCGGCTTCGAGCGCGGAGCTTTCACAGGCGCTGCTCACGGCCGCGCGGGGGCATTTCGCGATGCCTCGTCGGGGGTGCTGTTCCTCGACGAAGTAGGCGATCTCAGGCCGGACCTCCAGACGAAGCTCCTCCGAGCGATCGATCTTCAACGGGTTCGTCCGCTCGGTGGCAGTCGAGACGTAGGTGTCGACGTGCGGCTCGTGACGGCCACCAATCACGATCTTCGAGAAGCATGTGAAGCGGGGCGCTTTCGCAGTGATCTCTACTATCGGCTCATGGGGGTCGTCATCCGGATGCCTCCGCTCCGCGAGCGGCGCGACGAAGTCATCCTCCTTGCGCTCTCGATACTGCGCGATCAGGCTGAGCAGTTGGCGCTTTCATGCGACGCCGCCGAGGTGCTCGTCTTGGCTTCTTGGGAGGGAAACGCTCGGCAGCTGCGCTATGCCGTTACCCACGCGGCGGGCCAGGCTCTCGTGGGCCGGTGCGACGAGGTGAAGCGCGCTCACTTGCCCGATCTGGCGCCGGTCGAGCCCGTGGACGGTGCCATGACCGAGGCTCGAATTCGGACGGCGATGAAGCGTTCGAACGGGGTCGCTTCCCGCGCCGCCGAGGCGCTGGGTGTTTCGCGAACGACCCTCTACAACGCGCTCAGGCGGCTCAAAATCGATAGCGCGTCGTTGCGAACGCGAACCTGACGTCGGCAAGGAAAAGTGGATGTCGCTCCCCGTCGATCCCTTTCGTTTGGTCGGGACGATCGTCGACGGCCGTTATCGCGTCGACGCGATCGCAGGGCAGGGAGGCTACGGCGTGGTGTACCGCGCCTTTCATGTCTCGTTCGAGTCTGCGATAGCGCTCAAAGTCTTGAAGCTGCCCGCGCATCTCTCGTTCGATAGGCGCAGCGATCACGTAGCGAGCTTCAAACGAGAAGGGAAGGTCCTGTTCGATTTGTCGGCCCTCCACGCGTCCATCGTGAAGGCCTTCGAGACGGGTCTCATCCCCCTCGCCGACGGTTCGCTCGCGCCGTACTTGGCGCTCGAGTGGCTCGAAGGAGTATCGCTGGCGCACGAGATGAAACACCGCCGGGGCGAAGGCGCGCCACCCATGACCCTTCGCGAAGTGTTGCGGCTGCTCGACGCGCCGGCCCGAGGTCTGGCGCTCGCGCATGAACGTGGAATCGCCCATCGCGACATCAAGCCGGGCAACCTGTTTTTCGCAACGAGGAGGACCGGCGCCATCGTGAAGGTCCTCGACTTTGGCCTCGCCAAAATCCTCGACGATGCCGTGAATACCGCGGCGATGATGGCGGAGACGGTCGGCGCCGTATCGTCGTTCACGCCCATGTATGCGGCGCCCGAACAGTGGCTTCGGCGGCTGGGAGCCACCGGACCATGGACCGACGTCCACGCGTGGGCGCTCGTGTGTCTCGAGCTTCTCTCTGGAAAGCCCCCTTTTCAAGGCGATGAATCCGCGCAGTTCATGGCGGCGTGCCTCGATCCGGCGTTGCGACCGGGGCCGACCGCGCTCGGAGTGTCGGTCTCACCGCAGGTGGAGGCGGTCTTTGCGCGCGCGCTTACGATCAAACCGCACGATCGGTTTCGCAGCGTGGGCGAGTTCTGGTCGGCGCTGTGCGACAAGGCCGATGGGACGTCAGGCCATTCCGATAGGCTTCCTCCGATCCTGTCGCTCGCGCCGACCTCGGTGACCGACGGCTCGAACGAGCATCGTAGAAGTCGGACCGTCGACAGTCTTTCGATCGTTCACTCGACGGCGCCCACCGCGTCTCGCCTCGGCCGACCCTCCAACGCGGGCAAGCCAAGGTGGCGCCCCCTGGTCCTCGGCGTCGCCATTTCGCTCGCGAGCGTGATCGCGGTGCTGGCCCGACACTCGTCGCGGAGCCTCGAAGCTGGGCCGCTGCTATCCGGCGGTCATGCCTCCGCACCTGAAAAGACGGTAACGCCACTTCCACCCGACGAAAGTCCTCGAACGATCATCGCGATGACCGCAGCGGACGACGACCACCGTTCCGGGGCTGTCAAGGAAGAGCTCCAGGTCCAGGTGGGAGCCGCTTCAGTGGCGTCGGGAGACGTCAAGGCGACACCTGCGGCGTCCGCTCGCCGCTCCTCGGCGCGGGCGTCAGGCGCGACTGTCGAGGTATCCGCCGTCGTCGACGCCGGCGCGCTGCCCGCGGCGTCGAGCGCTGGCCCTTCCCGTCCGCCGAGATCGAAGGTAGACCTCGATCATCTGATCGACAATGAAGAGCTCTTTCATCGGCGTTGAGGATGGTGTCGACGCCGCCTGCACGATCATCCCGAGGGTCGACCATGTGCGAATGTCGGAGGCGCACGTTCAAGGGCACGCTGAGTCTCGTTTTGTCATCAAGTAGACGGGCGGCCCCGACCCCAGCGGAGCCACCCGCGGCACTCGTCAATCAGCGAACATGAATCTGCAGGGCCGCGTTGACGGCGCCCACGTGACCGTCCGCCGTGCCGGAGATACGCATGGCTCCCGCGCTCGGGCTGTACAAATTGAATTGATTGCCGTCCCACTTGAAGATGCCGTATCCGTTGGGGATGGGGTCGGTGCCAACGACCCAAATGTTGCCGTCGGCGCCGACGCTGATGTCGAGCGCGACTCCACTCTTCGGTTCGAAGAACGCGCCGTTCCACCGGTAGACGTAACCGACCTGGTTGACGACCCACGGTGAACCATCCGGTCCGACGTCAATGGCCTCGGCACCACCGGGCGCGGTGCTCCACATGGGATTGGCTGTCAGTCCAAGAAACTTGTGGATGGAGTGACCTCCTCCGACGGCATTGGTTCCAATCACCCACACGTCGCCGTTGGCGCCGATGCCCACGTCTCGAGCGGCACCGGGAATGATCTC
Source organism: Polyangiaceae bacterium (assembly GCA_035275365.1). GTDB lineage: Bacteria > Myxococcota_A > Polyangia > Polyangiales > Polyangiaceae > DASWDH01. The sequence goes on from DATEMX010000172.1 coordinate 7,867, forward strand.
GAAGCTCGAACCCGTCCATCGCTTGATCTGGAACGCCTCGTTGGTGATCCAAGGCCCCGACGGCCCCACGTCGATCCGCGACGCTCCTACATCGAACTCCGACCAGACTCCCGAGGAGTATCGGTAAACGCGCCGTCCAAGTCCATCGGAGCTCAGAGAATCTCCCACGACCCAGATGTCGCCGGATAAGCCGATGCCGATATCATGTGCATAACCGGGGATGGGCGGGTTCTGAGAGTTCGCCCACCAGTAGTCGACGAGCCCATGCAGTTGATAGAAATAGGTGCTCGTTGGAGCCGAGTGGATGCTCGTCAACGCTGATTCATTGAATGCGGGCCCACCCAAGGTGTGAAGGCTTCCGTGCAGACCGGTGTCGCAATCTATATAACGGCCCACTTCCTCGGTGCTTGCAAAGACGGGAGAGTTTGTTGCCAGCCGATTCTCGGCATTCTGCAGAATTTGGTTCCAACCTGGCTGTTGTTTGATTTGTGAGGGGACGCTGGTCCACGGCGTCACGACGTTGGCGTCCCTCCCCAAGCCGAGCCACCATGTAAGCACTTTGTTGAGATATTGGCGGTGGAACGACAAGAAGTCAGTCCCATAGCTGGCGCTGCCGCAGTTATGGGTAGAATGCCAAGAGTGGTGTTCGTCCAGGTAGCTAGAAGGCACATCGCTGATGACGAGGGCAGAGCCCACCGATCCCCATGAATCGTCAACCTCGGAGCCGAGTGACGAACCGCAACTCGACGCAGTTAGGATGACGATAGGAAATGTCCACAGTTCAATCGTTCGCATGTTTCACCTCGCATGGTTTCGCAGCATGAGTTGCGGGTTTCATGCCAGTGGGGAGCGCAGCGGTTCGCCCTGAAAAGAGAGAAACTTCGTCGGAAAAGGCCGCCGCTAGAGTGTCAAGGTGGACAGTTGATTGTGAAGTCTTGTCAGCTCGCGAGAGCCTTGTCACTGCGATGGCTCTCTTCGCTCGCACCTTCAGCCCGCGTTTTTTGGGGGGATCGGGCGAGCCGGTGGCTCGAAGCTCCTGAAGGACTGCCATCGACTAGCCCTTTCAAGGTGTTGGCTGCTTGAGATCATTGGAGATTATTCTGGTTCCCGAGAAAATCGCTGATCCCGCTGCCTCCCGCGCGACGCACCCTGCGAGTCGCTTCAGCGAAAAGGCGCGATCCCGAAGCACCTTTGAAAGGGCTGCTGCCATCGACAGTCTATTGGAGGCGAGAAAGTACGTGGCCATGCTCACCCGATGTGGAAGCTGGTGGCTACACCACCAAGGTGCCGGCGCTCACTGGCGTAGTGACCGAGACCGATTCGCTGGCGGAGGAGCGGCGCAACATCGGAAAGATCCGACCCTGGTGTGAATTGGCAGACTGAGTGCGGATCGTCAGGCCCGAGGCCGCCAAAGTAGCACGGGCAGCAGTCGCGCGGCACGGGCAGCCGCTGCGAGGGCCCGTCGGGTCCATCTATCGGCGATACCTGCGACGGTTCTTGAACACCACGACGGCGTCGCGACGCGACCAACAGCGTCGAGTGTTTGCTCTTCCCGTCCGGCGAGCGCGAAGGTAGATCTCGACCGCCTGATCGACCATGAAGAGCTCCATCATCGGCTTTGAGCAGTGGCGTCGAAGCCCCATCGTCGGTTGCGTGGCCGGCCTGACGCTCGCCGTCCTGTCGGTCTCGTCGCCGGCGCGCTGCGATGCCGAATCAGCCGATCCCGCGCTCGCCCAAGCGCTGTTCGAGCAAGCCCGCGCGCTCATGTCGACGGGCCAGTATCCCGAAGCCTGCGCGAAGCTCGCCGAGAGCCATCGCCTCGATCCCGCGTCGGGCACGCTGCTCAACCTGGCGGTGTGCCACGAAAAGCAAGGTCGCACCGCTACCGCGTGGGCCGAATACAACGACGTGCTCGCGATATCGCGGAAGGACGGCAGCGCCGAGCGGCAACACATTGCATCGGCGCGCATCAAGGATCTCGGTCCCAAGCTTTGTCGTTTGACGGTGGTCGCCCCTCGGGGCGCTCCGAGCAACGA
>DATEMX010000173.1:0-3034 GCA_035275365.1 Polyangiaceae bacterium
TCCTGCGCGGGCGCGTCAGCGGCCTCGTCCGTCTGACGGAAGCGTCGGGCGCCACCGCCGGGCGGATCCATTCCATCTATCTCTTGCGCGGGGAGGTGGTGACTGTCGACTCCCAAGCGCGTGTCTTGCCGCTCGGCGAGATCTTGCGGCAGCGGGGCCTGCTCGACGGCGGATCCCAGCGACAGATCGGCCTCAAGCTTTCGTCGGGCCCGCCGCGCAGGGTGGGCGAGCTCTTGGTCGAGGAGTACCGCATCTCGCCCGACGTCGTCGGCGCCGCGCTCCGCCAACAACTGCGCGCCCGGCTCGACGCGCTCTTTCGACTCGAAGACGCCACCGTGTCGTTCCACGTCGCCTGCGCGTTGCCAAGCAGGACCGCGGCTCCGCTTTCGCCGCGCGAGTATCTGCACGGCCGTCCCCGCGCGCGCGATCGCGTGCCCCGTGCAGGTCGGCGTCGCGACGACCCGCCGCGTCGTCAAGCGAACACCGGCGCGCGCAGCGCGGCCCTCACGTTGCTCGGCCTCGACGAAGACGCCACCCTCTCCGAAGTGTCGCGCGCTTTTCGCGAGCTTGCGCGCGAGGTGCATCCCGACCGCCACGCGGGCGCGAGCGACGCCGAGCGGCGCGCGATGGAGCTGAGGTTCGCTGCGCTCTCGGCGGCCTACCACGTGCTCATCGGCTAGAAGCTCAGTCGCCGCCGAGCCGCCAAAGGATTTTTTTTCAGAGCGGCTGCTTGGCTGCTTGGCGGCGACTGGGGATCGCCACTCGCCGTCGCGAGCTAAATAGGCGGCAAAGAGACGCTATTTTCGTCGCCGATGAGGCGTTGCGCGAGGTAGTTGGCCACCTCCGACGGCTTGGTGCCGGGGCCGAACCCCGCGTCGAAGCCGAGCTCGAGCGCGAGCTTGTGATCGATGCGGGGGCCGCCCAAAAGGAGGATGACGCGATCGCGCCAGCCCTGCGTCTTGATGAGATCCACGAGGGCGAGCGCGTTGTCCTTGTGACAGTTGCGCTGGGTCACGACCTGGCTCACGAGGATGGCGTCGGCCCCGAGCGCCTGGGCCCTCGCTGCCAGCTCGGGGTTTTCGACCTGCGCGCCCAGGTTGTGCGCCTCGAAGCAGCGGTAGCTCTCGAGGCCTTTGTCGCCCGCATATCCTTTGTAATTGAGGACGGCGTCGATACCCACGGTGTGCGCGTCGCTCCCCGTGCAAGCCCCGACGACGACGATCTTGCGGCCGAGCCGCTTGGCGACGCGGGCCTCGAGCTCGTCGTGCGACAAGCTCACCGTTCGGACCTCCGACACCTCGAGCTTGCTGGCGTCGACGGTGTGGGCCGAGTGACCATAGACGACGAAATACGAATAGCCCGCCGCTGCCTCCTCCATCGCGGTGACGAGCGGCTCGGCGAGCCCGTGCAGCTCGGCGAAGCGCTTGGCGGCTTCGCGCGCCTTCACCGAAGGCGGCATGGGCAACACGAACGACATCTGCACCATGCCGTCGCCTTCGCGATCGCCATAGGCGCCGATGAGCTTCGGCTCGGTGGGGTGCATCAGCCTTCTCCTCGCTCGAGCGCGTCGAGAAATGGGTTCAGATAGTCGGGTGCCTTTTCGACGACGCCCGCGTACCCCTTGCCGCCATGGCGGGTGCGCTTGACGTCGGCGAAGGCGCCCTTGGCGATGGCTTCCCAAATGGTCTCTCGCTCGACCTCTTCGAGGAGAAAGAGCGCTTCGCCCAGCACTTGACGCGCTCGCGCCTCCACGATTCCTCCGCGTTTCCATTCGATCTCGTCGCCCAAATGGCGAGCCGTCGAGAAAATGTAAGAGGCCGACTTCAGCGAAAGGTAGCGGTCCATCAAGAGCGGGTTGTGGATGGCCTCCGAGAACATGCCCAAGAGTTCGATCGACTGGCCCGTGGCGATGCCGACCAGGTTGAACATGGCATCGTGCACGTGGCTCTGGAAGATATCTCCCGATTTGTGCTTCGTGGGTGGCATCCATTTGATGGGATGACGATCGAAGATCTGGCGGATGAGCTGCGCTTGGGCGATCTCTAGGAGGAAGCTGTCTTCGATGCGCGGGTTGATCTCGTAGGCGTGCCCCAGCCCGAGCAGCTCGTCGCCGAGCCCGGCTCGCTTGGCGAAAGCCTCGTTGATGAACTGAGAGGCGAGCACGGTGTGGGCCTTCTCGACGGCGTCGGCCGTGGTGAGGTAGTTGTCTTCGCCGGTGTTGATGATGATGCCGCTCCTCGCGATGATCCGCCGCGACACGTATTGATCGACGAACGTGCGACACATGTTGATGTCGCGAAAGAGGATGCCGTACATCGCGTCGTTCAAGAGCATGTCGAGCCGCTCGACGGCCGCCATCCACGCGATCTCCGACATGCAGAGGCCCGACGAATAGTTGGTCTGGTAGACGTAGCGCCCGTAAGCTTCGCTCGCTTCGTCGATGGCGCGGCGCACGATGCGGAAGTTCTCCTGCGTGGCGAACGTGCCGCCGTAGCCTTCGGTGGTGGGGCCGTGGGGCACGAAGTCGAGCAGCGACTGGGCCGTGGCGCGAATGACGGCCACGATGTCGGCGCCGGCAAAGGCGGCTGCCTTGGCTTGCGTGGCGTCGTCGTAGATGTTGCCGGTGGCGACGATGACGTATTTGAGCGGCGCCGCGCCCGGTGGAAATCGGGCGCGCTTTTCTTCGCGAGCCTTGCGCGCGAGATCGATTCGATCGAGCGCGTCGCCGGTGGCGCGCTCTAGCGCGGCTCGCGTCTCTTCTCTGGTTTTGCCCGTGCTCCCGTGATCGAGCTCGGGACCATAGGCGAGCCGCTCCGCTGCTTCGTTGATGGATCCCGCGCCCCCGAGCAAGGCGCGCCCGAGAAAAAAAGCAATGCCACGGCAGGTCAGGCCCGCCTGGTGATAGCGGTCGACCAAGAGGTTCGCGAGAGGCGTTCCTTGGTCGTCGACGCCGTCGACGCCGTAAGCTCGCGCCGTGGTGCGCTCGACGCCGACGGTGGTGTGGGTGTCGATGAAGCGCTGAACCTCGTCGGCG
>DATEMX010000174.1:0-2177 GCA_035275365.1 Polyangiaceae bacterium
CTGCGTTCGAAATTGCGCCCTCCGACGAGCGCTGCGCCGGCGATCTCGAACGCGCCGCGAAAGTGGCGGGCCGTTGGGAAAGCGTCACCACGGCCTATCACGAGGCGATCGTCAAAGCGCAAGACGACGGCGAGCCCGGGCTCTCCATTGCCCTGCGCCTGAGGCTCGGGCGGGTGCTCGTCGACGAGTTGAACCGCGTCGACGACGCGCTCAGCGAGTTTCGCGCGGTCTACGAGGCCGACAGCGAGAATAGCCTGGCCCTCGGCGCGCTCGAGCGGCTGTACCGGCAAGCGTCGCGCTACAACGATCTGCTCGAGATCTACGAGAAGAAGCGCGAGCTCGCGGTGGAGCCTTCCGACAAGAAGGAGATCCTCTATTCCATCGCGCGGCTCTACGAGAGCGAGATCAAGGATCGCAAGAAGGCCATCGCGAGCTACAGCGCGGTGCTCGACGACGAGCCGTCGGATGCCGTTGCGCTTTCGGCCCTCGACGTTCTCTACCGCGAGGCGAAGGACTACGACGCTTACGTTGCCGTGCTCCGCAAGCGCATCGAGCTCGATCTCGGCGATGCAGAGCTCATCGATCTCAAGTTCCGGCTCGGCAGCACGCTCGAAAAGCACCTCAAGGATTCCGCGTCGGCGCTCGAGAACTATCGGGAGATTCTCTTCCTCGAGCCCGCTCACGAGGGTGCACGCGAAGCGCTCGAAGCTCTGCTCGACGACGCCGACCTGCGCGCCGAGGCCGCCTCGATCCTGGAGGGTATCTACGAGGTACGCGGCGATTGGCAAAAGCTCGTTCGCGCTCTCGAAATCCTCGCCGAAGCCGAGGGCGACACCGCGCGTCGCGTGGCCTTGCAGCGCAAGGTGGCGCGCATCGCCGTCGACGCGCTCGGCGACGTGAACCTGGCGTTCGAAGCCCAGGCAAAGGCCTTAAAGGACGATCCTTCGGTGGCCGAATCGCGGGTGGAGCTCGAGCGTCTCGCCGGCGAAGCCAACGCTTGGGACAAGCTCGACGCCATCTTCGACGAAATCGCCGAAGGGCTCGCCGACGCAGCCTTGGCCCGCGAATACTGGATGCGCCTCGCGCACATCGACGAACGCCTCGGCAAGGTCGACGAAGCCGCGAAGGGATACGTTCATATCCTTTCGCAGAATCCCGCCGACGGCGAGGCGCTCGAGGCTCTCGACGCCCTCTACCGGCGCACCGAGAGGTGGAGCGATCTCATCGGTGTCTATCGCCGTCGAATCGAGCTCGCCAACGAGGTGCCCGCTCGCGAGGCGCTCTACGCGCAGATGGCCGAGGTCTACGAAGAGCGGCTCGGGAGCCCCGAGGACGCCATTTCCGCCTACAAGGAAGTCCTTGCGCTCGACGATACGAGTCAGGTGGCTCTCGCGGCGCTCGACGCGCTTTATTCGCGGCAGAAAATGTGGGTCGAGCTCGCCGACAACCTCGAGTCGCAGCTACGGCTCGCGGCGACCGACGAAGCCCAGCTCGAGCTCATGCTCCGGCTCGCGGCGCTCCGCGAGCGTGAGATGGATCAGGTATCCGAGGCCATCGAAGGCTATCGCCTCGTTCTCGATCGCGACCCGGTGAACGCGAACGCTTTGGCCGCCCTGGAGCGGCTCGGTCGTTCGGCGTCGCACGAGGTGGCCATCGCGGAAATTTTGGAGCCGCTCTACCGCCAAGGGGGCGACTTCCAAAAATTGATAGGCGTGCACGAAGTCCAGGTGCGACGGTCGACCGACCCTTCGCGCAAGGTCGAGCTCCTGCATCAGATCGCCGTGCTCTACGAAGACGCTGCGGGCGATCTCAACGCTGCTTTCGACACCCTCGCGCGCGCACTCCGCGAAGATCCCGGCAACGAAGTTACCCAGCAGGGGCTCGATCGTCTGGCGCGCGCCACGGGGCGGTTCGCCGATCTGGCCAAGGTCTTCGAGGAGCTAGCTGCCGAGCAAAAGGACGCGCAAATCGCGAGCGCCCTCTACGCGATGAGCGCCCGCGTGTACCAGAGCGATCTGCGCGACATCGAGAGCGCCATACGGCACTTCCGCCAAGTCCTCTCGATCGATCCGGTCAACATCTCGGCCGCCGAATCGCTCGAAGAGCTCTTCCGCGGCTCCGAGCGATATTCGGATCTCTCCATCATCCTCCAGCGCAAAGCGGAGATTTTGGAGGAC
>DATEMX010000175.1:0-2841 GCA_035275365.1 Polyangiaceae bacterium
ATTCGTCAGGTGTTGACCTTCGCCGCCACCGCGCTCGAGGACAAGGTTCTCAAGCTGCCGAAGAGTGCGTGAAGCTCGTCATTTGACTCTTTGGTGAGGACCCAACCCAAGGTCTTTTTGGCGCGAGGCCGGCGCCACCCGTCAGAACGGCGGCGGATCTTCGGCTGGTAGCGCCGGCAAGCCCGCGTCGCGCGCCGCTTCGCCCACAACGGAGTCGGTCGAAATCACGCTGGTAGGGATGGTCGCGCCACCGTCCTCCGATAGCCCTGCGCCGGGCATCACGTGATCTCCGTCAGGCGCGCCGGCGTCGGGCGTTGAAACAGCCTGCGGTTCGGTGCCCTCCAGGAAAACCTCGTCGATCGCGTCTTCTTCGCCTTCGTAGGCGCGAAGGCCCGTCTTGGGATCGATGCGAACCGTGACGATGCCCGCCGGCCGCGGAAACTCGGTGGCCGGGCGCTTCTCGTGCGCGCCGCGCATGAAGGCGATCCACGCCGGCAGCGCGGCCGTTGCTCCTGCTTCACGAGTCCCGAGAGGGCGACCGTCGTCGAAGCCGGTCCACGTGGCGCACACGATGTCCGACGAATATCCGACGAACCAAGCGTCCTTCGCTTGGTTGCTCGTCCCCGTCTTGCCGGCAACGGGGCGCCCCAGGCTCTTGGCCGAGGCCGCCGTGCCGTGATCGACGACCGACGTCAGCAGGCTCGTCGTCAAATAGGCTTCGGCTTCGCCCATCACGCGACGCGCCGGAGGACGCAGAGGGAGCGTCAGCAACGCACCGTCGGGCCCGGCGATGCGCGTGACCAGCACGGGGGCTTCGTACATCCCGCCCGCGGCGAGCGCCGAGTAGGCCGACACCATCTCATAAGGCGTTACCTCGTACGAGCCGAGCGCGAGCGAAAGATCCGCACCGAGCTTGCTTTGAATGCCCAGCGCGTTGGCCCAACTGACGACGTTGGCCGGCCCGACGTCTTGCAAGACATGCACGGCCGCCACGTTGACGCTGTGGGCCAGCGCCTCGCGAAGCCGCATCGGCGCACTGCCTTCGCTATCTTCGTAGTTGTTCGGGCGATACCCCGCGAGCGTACCGGGGTTGGTTTCGAGCATCGTGGCGGGCGTGAAGCGGCGCGCGTAGAGCGCATAGCTATAGACGAGAGGCTTGAACGACGATCCCGGTTGGCGGTGCGCCTGCGTCGCCCGATCGAGCGCGCCCGACGCCGCTTCGTAGTTGCCGATCAAGGCGAGGACTTCGCGCGTGCGCGCGTCGAGCGCCACCATCGACGCCTCGGGGCCGAGCTCGAGACGGAGCGGCACCTTGGTGCCGGGCGCGCCATCGGCGGGGCCGAGCAGGCTCACGCGTAGCAGGGTTCCTTCGGGCGCGAATTTGCTGGGCGGCAAGTGCTGCGGATTGTAGCGCTCGTAGTCGGCGAGTTTGACGCTCCCCGAGACCGTCCCCACGCGCACGTCGAGCATGCCTTGCGCGTCATCGGACCCCACCACGGCACCCAGCAAGACCCGGTGCTCGGAGAACTTCGGCGTCCCCTCGAAGGCCTTCTCCGACGGCTTTGGCTTCTTCTTGCTGGCGCTCACGCCGGCCGGCGGCGAAAACGGCGCCAAGAGCTTGTATCGCTTGTCGTAAGCGTCGAGGTTGTCGCGAACGGCTTTGCGCGCGAGCGCTTGCAGCCGCGGGTCGATCGTCGTCGTCACGGTGTACCCGCCGCTCTTCTTGGGACCGTCGCCGATGACTTCCTTCAGCGTTCGCTTGACGATCTCGACGACCTCGGGAGCGAGCGACCCCTGCGCCTCGACGGCCGCCGCGAGCCGCAGAGGCTCGGCCATGGCCGCGTCGTGCTGCCGCTGATCGATGAACCCTTTGTCGAGCATTTGAGCGAGCACGAACGCTCGCCGGTTGCGCGCTCGACTGGAATCGTGGCGAGGCGAATAGAGCTCGGGACCGGCCGGCAGGCCCGCCAAAATGGCGCCCTCGGCCAAGCTGAGCTCGCGCGCGGGCTTGCCGAAGTAGTAGCGAGAAGCCTCTTCGATGCCGTAGCGCCCGTGGCCGAAATAGATGTGATTCAAGTAGAGCTCGAGGATCTCGTCTTTCGAGATCTGCTGCTCGAGGCGCCGCGCCAAGATGACCTCGCGCATTTTGCGGCGAAACGACCGCTCCGGATCGAGCAGCAGGTTCTTCACGACTTGCTGCGTGATGGTGCTCCCGCCCTGCCTCGTGCGACCCGCGCGCACGTTGACAGCGAGCGCGCGGAGCATGCCGTAGTAGTTGAGGCCTTCGTGCTCGTAAAACGCGGCGTCTTCAGCGGCGAGCACGGCGAGCTTCACGTGGGCCGGCAAAGTGGCGATGGGGATCACCGTGCGGCGCTCGGTGAAGATCTCGGCGAGGAGCGTGGTACCGTCGCGCGCCATGACGCGCGTGACTTGCGGCGGGTTGTAGTTGCCCTTGAGATCGCTGATGGCCGGCAGGTCGGATTCGTAGTGGCGAACGACGAGGATGACTCCTACGACGCCGCAGACGACGCACACGGCGAAAGCGATCGCCAAAACCTGGAGCGCGCGGACCGTGCGACGCCAGAACTTCGAGCGCAGACCGCGCGAAGAGCGAGCATCGGGCAATGAAGACGTCGGCATGAGCGGCGGGAGCTTAGCGCGAGTCGGCGCCCGATGCGGACTTCGGGGCGGACCCTACCTCAACGCGCGAGACGTCCACTTTCATCCGGGGCGTGTCCCCATCTCTAGCCCGTAGACGTGGCGGAGCGCGGGCCTTGCCCCCGGAGACAAAAGGATAGTGCCAGGCGGCGAGCCGCCTCCGCGCGGAGCGCGGCGAAAATC
>DATEMX010000176.1:0-13621 GCA_035275365.1 Polyangiaceae bacterium
TGAACGATCGCCTGGAGGCGGCGTGCGAGCGGGCGCTCGCCGTCAAACCCGAAGCGCGCTTCGCGACGGCCGGCGAATTTTGGGACTCCGTGCGCGCCGCCGTCGATCTTCCACCACTCACGCGTCGGCTCGAGCCGATAGTCCTGCGTGCCACGGCGCTCGCGCCCACCGACTCCGCCGGCCAACTACCGGCCACGGTGCGGGCGCCTGCGCCCGTCTCCGATGACTCGGCCGGCCGGCCCGGCCCCCGAAAAGGGCGCATGTCCCCCCAACTCGTCGTCGCGGCCGGAGTGATCTTGGGGGCCCTTTCGGCCGCGTGGCCGCTCGGTCTCTTGGGAAATGGATCGGGAGCGCCCGGAGCGGCGCCGCTGCCTTCGCTCGTTGCCGTCGTGACGTCGAGCGCCGCGTCGGCCGTCCCCGCAGCGCCCGCTTGCCCGCCAGATATGGCCTCGATTCCAGGAGGCAAGTTCTTCATGGGCGACGACGACGGCGAGGACGAGAAGCCCGCGCATCAAGTGATCCTTTCGCCCTACTGCATGGACGAACGCGAAGTGACGGCGGCAAGCTACGCGGCTTGCGTCGAAAGCGGCTCGTGCGAAGCAGCCCCCTCACTCGTCGCGTGGAAGGACATCACACCGAAGGAGCGCAAGATCTTCAGCGCGTTGTGCAACGGCGGCGTCGCCGATCGCGCCGGTCATCCCGTCAATTGCGTCGATTGGGCCGCGGCGACGCGCTACTGCGCCTATGCAGGCAAGCGGTTGCCCACCGAGGCCGAGTGGGAATTCGCGGCGCGCGGCTCCGACGGGCGCAAGTATCCGTGGGGCGACGAAGAGCCCGATGGCACTCGCCTCAACGCGTGCGGCAAAGAATGCGTGTCGTGGGGCGTCAAGAACGGCGTAACCATGCGGTCCTTGTACGCAGCCGACGACGGGTTCGCCGGCACGGCGCCGATCGGCTCTTTCCCCAAGGGCGCGTCGCCTTTCGGGTTGCTCGATATCGTGGGCAACGTATGGGAATGGACGAGCGATTGGGAAGGCGTCTATCACGCGTCCCCGGAGACCGATCCCGAAGGTCCCAAGAGCGGGATCCGGCGCGTCGTTCGCGGCGGCGCCTTTAATGGTGCGTTTGCTTCGTGGATTCGCCCCACCCGAAGGTACAGTGACAGACCCGAGACGCGGAGTCACGCTTACGGATTTCGATGCGCCAAAACGAGGAAATGAGATGAAGAAGACGGGTATTCTCAATAGCGGAATTTCGAAGCTCGTGAGCGAGGTTGGTCACACCGACCAGATCGTCATCTGCGACGCCGGCTTCCCGATCCCCGCGCACGTGCCGCGCATCGATCTCGCGCTGACGCCGGGGCACCCGTCGTTCATCTCCGTCCTCGAGGCGGTCTTGATCGAGCTCGAAATCGAGAAAGTTTTCTACGCCGAGGAGATCAAGCAGAAAAACCCCGGCGTCCTCGGAGCCATGACGGCGGTTCTCGGGCAAGTCGAGACGAAGACGGTCTCGCACGATCAGTTCAAGCGTTTGGCGCTCGGCGCGAAGGCCGCGATCCGCACGGGCGAATGTTCGCCGTACGCCAGCGTCCTGCTCCAGGCCGGCGTCACCTTTTAGTACTACTGCTGCAGACTTTGGCAGGAGCAGATCACGATCGTCCAAAATGGCTGAGACCCAACGTAAAATACGGCGAGGCTGTCGGAACCACCTAGTTTCGGACAGAACGAGCCGCCACCGCTCGCGCCGAGAGCACCACAAATCTGCCTGTGCACTGCGCTTCGCTTCGTAGGTCTCCGTGGACTCTCCGTCCAGTTCCTGGACTCTGTCCACTCCGTCACGGTCAGTCCTTGAGTTGGCGTATGCCCGCTCCGACGATCGATCTGGCACGCGAGAAATCCGCAGCAGAAGTGTTAGCACCGGTCGTAAGACCGCGAGCGGGCATGGCCGGAACGCCGTGTGCAGCGTCTCCTGCACGCTTCCCGGTTGGGGAGCAGGGAAGTAACAGGAGGTTCACATGTCGTTCTTTGGCGAACGTTTCGCGTTCTCCGTTCCGCTTCTTTTGGCCTTGGGCGCCGTCTCGGCATGCGGGGACGAGACCAACAACGTGACCATCGTCCTAGACGACGCCGGCACGACCATCAATCCGATCGACACGGGCGTCGTCGCGACGACCGTCACGGTCGACATTCCCGCGAATGCGATGGCCTTGGGCCGCGCGGCCTACGGCACCAATCCGCTCGTCGTGGCGCCCGGGACGACGGTGCGTTGGGTCAACCAAGACAGCGTTGCCCACACGGCCACCTCCGACAGCGGCGTTTGGGATTCGGGTACCTTGACGCAGGGGCAGTCGTTCAACTTCACGTTCACGACACCGGGCACGTTTCCCTATCACTGCACGATTCACGGCGCGGCGTCGATGTCCGGCGTCGTCGTCGTGCAATGAGAAGCGCTCGCGAGCGCGTCACTGCCCCAAGTAGCCCACTCCGGGGCTCGTACCCACGCGGCTGCCCACGCCGGGCATCGCGAACGCTTGCTCGAAAGCCACCGAGAAAGTAGTGACGGAGATGTTCCGATCGCGCCGATCGATGCTGCTCACCAAGGGAAATCCCACGTCGCCGCGGAAGACCACGCGGTCGAGCTGCGGAAAGAGCACTCGGAACCCGAACCCGACGGCGTGGCGAGGGTGAATGTTCTCGAGCCCATCGGCGGTGCCGCCCACGTCGTAGAAGGCGGCGCCGCCGAGCTGGCAAGAGAACAGTTCGACCGGGCGCGATCGGAATTCGAGGTTGTAAACGATGACGTCCTTGCCGTCGAAGTAGCTGCTCGGGTAACCGCGCAAGCGACCGTCACCTCCGAGAAACGAGTGCCGGTTCAGGTAGTTGCGGTAGCGATTGAGCACCGAAGCGTCGAAGACGACGCGCCCAAACCCGAGACGAGGCGAGACGATGCGAAGATCGGCCCCGACGGCGCCGTCGGCGATCCGTTGCTCCTCGGCCTCGGCCAGCGATTCGACGCTCGCGCGAACGAGGCCGTCGCCGAGTGGGATCGTGTATTGGAAGGCCGCGTAGGTGCCGACGAACGTCCGCGTCGACCCCAGCGATCGGGTGATGGGATAGACCTTCAAATAGAAATCATGGCCGAGTCGAAAGTCTTCTTGGAGCCCTAAGCTCTCGAAGTCGAGGACGCGAAGGTAGTTCGACGTATACGCGTGGTACTGAACGAACGGCCCCACGCGGGTGTCGCTCGTCGGTAAGTGGTCTTGCGCGAAGGCTTCGACGGCGCGCGGATCGGCGAGAGGCGCATCGGGCCGCCGAAACGTGCGAGCGTTGAACTCGGCTCCGAAGGTGATGTCGTGCTTGTTGGCCCAGCCGAACGATCGCGTCGCGTAGGCGCCTTCGGCGATGCGCCGGGCACGGTAGGCCCAGGGTACGTCGTTTTTGACGTAGAGCCTCCCGTTTTGGTAGCGACGAACGATCTCGTCGCGCCAGTTGGTTCCGATCGACCACGCCCACTCGGTTCGCGTCGAATATTGCGGTCGCCCGACGCCCAGCGAACCCGCCGAACCCTCGATCTGCCCGTGTCGATCCCAGATGAGCCCCGCTTCGGCGACGAGGCCGAGGCGGCGTCCGCCAACGCGCGGAATGCGGTACCCCAAGCTGAGCGACTGAGACTCGGGCTGGTAGAGATAGTTGGCAAAAACGATTTGGTGCGTGCCGGCGAGGTTGGTCTCGGTGGGCGTGATCTGCAGGAAGTTGAGCCCCCCGCCGATGAACGAAACGTCCCAACCCGAGCGCAGGCTCCACACGTCTTTGGTGATGACGAGGACACGGACCTTGTCGTCGGTGCTCCCGGCCGTGGCCGCGCAGATGACGAGCGAGAGCTGCGGAAGGCTCCGCAGGTTGCGCGCGGTTTCGTCGCACAGCACCGCCTGAAAGCGATCGCCTGGCGACAAGAGGACCTCGCGTTCTACCACGTAGTCGCGCGTTCGCGCGTGGAAGACGTTGAGAAATCGCGGCGCGGGGTCGCGCTTCTCGACGACCTCGAGCGTGACGACGTCGATCCCCTCTACTTCTTTGCCTTCGGCACGGGTGTCGAGCCGGGTGTCGAGCGACTTCGCGGCTTCTTCGAGCGAAGCCTGTTCGTAAGGTGAGTAGCTGCTGTACGAGGTGCGCGGCGTGTCGGCGGCGATCGTGGCCGCGTTGCTCCGCGCCTTCCCGCTCGGGACGTCGCCCTCGGCCTGCGCTTTCGTGGAGGTGAGGAGCGCCAGTGTCGCTACGGCGGTACGAACGAGCTCGCCTGTTCGTCGGGGGCCGCTAAAACGCCAAGCCGGCAGTCCGTCAAGAGAGGAGAGGCTAGACCGATGCGCGCTTGCCTGTGGACAAAAGGGGGCACTCTGACGTTGCACGGTTGTCGGTGTGAATGCGAAGACGAAAGGTTCGACGCTCATTGCCATGCGCAACTACGCGAATGCTCATGGCTCGGGGCTGGTACGCCGGGTGCATTGAGTAGAAATGTCCGCGCGAAGAGAGGCCGTCCCCCCCCCGGCCCCTTTGCGCGGACGCTTCTTTTGTCCTCACGCATCCGGATCGGTACCTTCGGTCCGTTTGAGGTGCGCGCTGACCAGGCCACACACCCAAGCCGGTGCGGGCGTCGAAATGCCTGCCTGGCCTCCGCGCGCCTGAATGTCGCGGACGACCGGCTCGAGATCGTTGTGCAGCTCCAGTTGGAAGCGACCGAGGTCGACCGTGATGGCCGAAGGCATCTCGCGGACTTCGATCTGGTCGATCGGACCGCGGACCTTGAAGATGCGCGTGGACGTCGGTCCGGCCGAGTGAACGACGTACGCACTGACGGCGCCGTGCTTTCCGCCACCCGGCTCGACAATCCCGCCGGCCACCATGAGAAGCCGGGACTTCTTTCCGACGCGATTCATGCCACGAACGTCATTTTGACCCCTTGGCGGAGATAGCCTTCTTCAGGGCGTCGAAGGCGTCACTGTACTCCTTCTTCATGGCGTCGTTGCGCTGATCGATTTCTTTGGCGAGCACCTGCAGCTTCGGGACGGCGCCGTCGATGCGCACTTTGCCGTCTTCCATTTTCGCGATGCGCTCGTTCGAGGCCTTCTTCTCGGCGGCTGTGCGGCCTGGCTCACTCTGAAAAACGCGTTCGTCGGCAACGCCTTGGTCGAGCGTCTTTTTGACCTGGTTGGCTTCGTCGAGAAGGCGAGCGACCTCCACTTTGAGCTCCACGGTGCGTATGTTGGCGGTGTAGCTCGCGAGGCTGATGTCGTCGGCCTGCTTCTCGAGCGCTGCGGCGTTTGGCTTGCCGAGGGTGTCGCGATAGCGCTCGATGATCAGGTGCGCGTCGTCGTGCGCGCGCAGTCGCTTCTCGAGCTGCCTGTCGACGGATTCTCTGAGCGAGGAGGCCACCGCGCCGCTCACGTCGACGTCGCATTCCTTCTTCTTTACGACGTATTGCGCCGAGCCAGCGACGCGACGAGTGATCTCGTCTTTCTCCTGCGTGAAGAACGCGGCCGTGTTCTCCTCTTCGCGGCGCGCGCTGACATACGACGCGCTCCGCCCCGCTTCGTCGGCTCGAGCCACGACGCTCTGCACCACGGTCCACGGCGGATCCTTGAGCTGCTCGGGGTACTTGGGAAATTCGGTGGTGAGCCGGCGTAGCTCGCCTTCGGCGTTGACGTAGTCGTTCGACGTCGATTGAAGGGCACCTGGATAGTCGGCTGCGTAGTTGGCTTGACCTGCCGACGAAGCAACTTGTGGCTCGATCTTTTGTCCCGCACAGCCAAGAGAGGCGGCGAGGAGGCCCCCGCCGAGGAGCAAGTATCGGAATTTCATGGCGGGAGACTAGATCAAACGTGTACGGTCCAGCAAACGCGCGCCGATCCATGTGCGTAGATCGCACGGCCGGGTGGCATGTCGATTGCTCGCCCTAAGTCCGCCGCCGGAGAAACGTGGGATGGCGCGACACCCGAAGGGCGGGGTCGTGCTCCTAGTGGTGTGGCGGAGAAGAAAGGGAGACTCCCATGCTTCGATGGGCCATTGGATTTTTTCTCGTCGCCATCTTGGCTGCATTCCTCGGGTTTGGTGGCATCGCCGGCGACGCCGCTGCGTTGGCGAAGATCTGCTTCTTGATTTTCCTGGTCTTGGCGGTCGTCTCCCTCGTCTTCGGAAGGAGCCGGATCGCCTGAAAGCACGGCGCCGCCGAGACATCGGTGGCGCGTTCCGTTCACGTCGAGAAAGTGAGGACACGATGAGAAGTATCCATGCAGGATTGGGGCTAATTGGGATGGGGATAGTGGCGGCTTGCTCCAGCGCGCCGCCGCCGCACGAGCGGGCGGCTTCGTCCGAGGCCGCCATCCGCGCCGCCCGGGAGGTTGGAGCAGAGCAAGTCCCGCAAGCGGCGCTTCACCTCAAGTTGGCGCAAGAGGCGCTCGAGAAAGGCAAAAATCAGATCAAGGACGGTGATAACGCGGAAGCCGCCTACACGCTTCTTCGCGCGCAGTCCGACGCCGAATTGGCTCTTGCCATGGCGCGCGAGAACAAGACGCGCAACGAGGCGCAGCAAGTTCTCGATAAAGTCCGCGTTCTGCGCGGGGGCGAGCGTCCGGCCGCCGCCGTCCAACCCCAATCCGGTAACCAGTAGGAGGACGTCATGGCTTCTCGATTCCGCAGTTCCTTGCGCACGTTCCATTCGTTGACCGCTTTCGCAGGCGTCTCGCTCGCTATCGGTTGCGCGTCGACACCCGCTCCGCCCGAGCTCCTCGACGCGCGATCGGCCTATTTGAGAGCCGAACAGGGGGCCGCCGCGCAATACAAGCCCGACCAACTCCACGAGGCCAAGGTCGCCCTGGACCGCGCGGAAAAGTCGTACGCCGACGACCCTCGCGAGCAAAAGACGCGCGACCTTGCCTACGTCGCCGAGCGCCGTGCCGAGATCGCCGACGTGCAAGCGCGTGACGCGAAGGCCGCGCAAGAGAAGGTGCAAGCCGAGCACGAGGCGCAACGCATCACCACGAGCCAGCTCTCCCAAACGCGCGCTCAGTTGAACGCGGCAGGGCAGCAGCTCGCCGGAGCTACCCAGCAGCTCGCCGGCACGCAGATCGCGCTGGAGACCGAGAAGAAGGCGCGCGCGGACGCCGACAAGCGAGCCCGCGAAGCCATGGACAAGCTTGCAGCGTCGGCCGCGGGTGCCGTGAAGCAAGAGACGCGCGGAACTGTGATCACCATCCCGAGCGGCGTGCTCTTCACCACCGGCAAGTCGGCGCTCTTGCCGGCGGCGCAGACGAAACTACAAGCGGTGGCCGAGGCACTGAAGGACCAAGACGATCGCAAGATCGTGGTCGAGGGGCACACCGATTCACAGGGGTCCGACGAATCGAACCAGATCCTTTCGCAAGCGCGCGCGCAGTCGGTGCGCGACTTCTTGGTGTCGCGCGGCGTGCCTTCGGAGCGGATTAGCGCCCAAGGGTTCGGCGCGGGTCGTCCGGTGGCCGACAACAAGTCGGTCGAGGGGCGCGCCAACAACCGTCGCGTCGAGATCATCGTCCAGACGCAAGAAGCGAAGTAGGACGCAAGAAGCGAGACGGACAGCAGGGCCTCACCCCTTCGGGTGTTCTTAGAACACCGAACGGTTTGAAAACTTCGACCGATTCAGCGGTTCACGTCAGTCGGCAACCGTCGTTTTGGGGGTGGGGCCCCGTTCCGGACTTGCTCCGGCGGGGCGGGGGCGAAGCCCCCGGTGAAAAAAACCTAGAAAACACGGAACGGTCAAACCGTTCGGTGTTCTAGGGGATGAAGGGGCCCTGCCAGGGCAGCTTGGGATCACGTTCGCCTGTCGCCCAAGAGTACCGAAGGCCGGCAACGGCGTAGGTGCCGAGGAGAAAACCGAGCTGATCGGGGGTGTAGACGGCGAACGTGATCCCCCCCACCACCTTCACGTGATCGGTCAATTGGAATTCACCGGCCGGGCCCACCCGAACGACCCCTGAATCGCGGCCCGTCGAGACCAGATATTCTCCGAGCACCCCGACCTTCAGCGCATCTTCGCGCAGCGCGCGCACGACGCCGGCGGCGCGGAGCACGGCGAAGAACGGCTTACCGACGACGGCGCGGTACGACTCGTCGTAGAAAAACTTGTCGGGGGGGACGTCGAGCGCACGCACCGCGATGAGATCGACGACCAAGGCCGAGTGGGGTAGGGGCGCGATGGCCGTGAGTTCGGCCTCCCAGGCCCAGTAGCGCGCTTTCGGGCCGGGGGCATCGAGGACGTCGCTCTGCGAGTAGCCGCCGCTTGGCGTCACGAAGGGCTTGCCGAACGAGAGCGTGTCGCGCACGCCGAGCGCCAGATCGAGGACCGGTGTTGCGGCGCGCACGCCCGTGTAGATTTGCGTGAACTCGATGGTCGTGATGGAGTTCACGTCGATACCTGCCCATATCCAATGGGGCAACCCGTAGCCGAAGGATAGGTACGGCTTCACGTAGCCAGTCCCGAGATCGCTCTTCGTCGAGACGAACCAGCGCGCGTCGCCTTCGCTCCAGTAACCGGTCCGCTGGGCCGGCGCGCGGTCTGCGGTCGGCTGCGGCTCGCCGGAAGGCGCGGCACCCGCAGCTCCGGACCAGGCCGGTAGAAGCGCGAGGGCGAAGGTGAACGGGGGTCGGAGGTATCTCGAGCGCGGAACCGGCATCCAGCGCCGACGATGTCAAACCAGCGGCCGCTTGGCTATACCACCCGCTCATCGCGGATTCGTGGCAACTCCGTACGATCTTGTGACGACCAAGTGCCGCTTGGCCAAAGTCTGGCCCACCTTTCGCCAAGCCCGTGCTTCGCGCGGAGGCGGCTTCGCCGCCTGGCACTATCCCTTTTATCTCCGAGCGCTTTGCCCCCGCGCCCCGCCCGGAGCAACTCCGGAGGGACTCCGCCCATCTCCCTTTGGGAGGCCTCCCCCACGGCACCTCCGCCGCCGATCTACAGGTCCTCGACGCTCTCGAATCTGGGGGCGGACTTTCGCCACGCGGCACTGGGTTCTGGACCGGTCGGCGTTGCGGCACGACGCGTGCTAGGTTGGGAGCGTGTGGGTTAGGCGCGCTGCGATTCGGCCTGTGCCGCTTTACGCTCGGGTGCCGCCGGGTGTGCTCGGTGAGATTGAGACCGATCTCGCGGACGAGGACGACATCGCCCGCGATCGCCTCGACAGCGCGTTCGCGCGATTCGAGGCTACCCAACCGGCCATCGCCGACAGGGTGGCGAAGGCACTCGGAAAGCCGATCGACGAAACGGCCCTCGCGCTCGGCTACTTTCTCACGCTGGCCGTGTGGTTGGCGTTCGAGCGAAATTTCGAAGGCCGGCTCGGCGAAGTGCTGGGTGACGAGCTCGGTGGCGTGGAGCAGTCGCTCTCGCTCGACGAAGAGCTGCGCCGCGTCGACCCCGCCGAGGCGGTCGATTCCGACGACGTCGTAGCGATGGAACAGCCCGATCTCTTGTCGTTCGTGCACGAGCACCTCGACAACGCTCTCGAGGCGCACGCCGGCGACGTCGACGTCGACGATGTGCACGCCATCTATCGCGTGGTTCTCATCGAGGTCCTCGCCCTCTCCTACGCGGTGCGACCCCCCGAGCACTACCGCCTGCCGAAGAGCGAGTTTCTGGCTTAGAACCTATCCCAGCAGGCCTTGTCGCCGAGGCCGATCTTTCGCATCCTTCGGGCATCTCGACGCCCATTGGGCGCCATTACAGCTCATTACAAGCCCGCCGGACCCGCCGCAAAACTGCCTAACGGCCTGCTTGGTGGCCACAATGTGTGTATAGTCGGGAGCGTGGCAGCGACGGATCTTTACGGCTTGGCTGGGCAGGTGCTCGATGGCCAATTCCGGGTCGACAGGGCCATCGGTGAAGGGGGTTTCAGCGTCGTCTATCGCGGCCAACACGTCGGGCTCGACGAGCCGGTCGCCATCAAGTGCCTCAAACTGCAGACCCAGCTCGGTTCGGCTTTGGTCGAGGCCTTCATCCGCCGGTTTCGCGACGAAAGCAAAATTCACTACCGGCTCTCGCGCGGGTCTTTGCACATCGCGCGCACCATCGCGGCGGGCACCACGATGGCTCCAGCGACGGGCGCGCTCGTTCCTTACATGGTGCTCGAGTGGCTCGAGGGCTACACGCTCTCCGAAGAGCTCCGCGCGCGGAGGCAGCGTGGCGAAAAAGGGCGCGGTATCCAAGATGTGCTGCGGCTCCTCGATCCCGTCGCCGACGCGATGGCCTTCGCGCATTCGCAAGGCGTGGTCCACCGCGACTTGAATCCGTCGAACATCTTCGTTTCGCACGGCCACGGAAGCCCCAAGCTCAAGGTGCTCGACTTCGGCGTCGCCAAGGTGATCTCCGATCACGCGCTCGCGTTGGGGCCGCGCGCCGCCACCATCGGCCAGATCCGGATGTTCACGCCAGCCTACGCGGCGCCCGAGCAATTTCATGACGCTCTCGGCCCCATCGGCTCCCACACCGACGTCTATTCGTTCGCAGTCTTGGTGGTGGAGCTCCTCGCCGATCGCACGCCCATTGAAGGCGAGCACATCGGCGAGTTCGCCGATCGCGCCCTCGATCCCGAACGCCGGCCGACTCCGCGCGCGATGGGCGTCGTCGTAGGCGACGCGGTCGAAGCGGTGATCGCGCGCGCGGTGACGGTCGATCCTTCGCAAAGGCCGAGCGACGTCGGCGAATTCTGGGGCATGCTCAAAAACGCAGCCAATCGCGATGCCCAACAGAACCGGGCGGGCGGTGAGCTTGGGTTTCCGAGACCCCCCCTCGCGGCTGCTCCGTCGGCGCGCGGATTCCAACTTCCCGTGCCGCGCACGACGGCGGGTGGGCTTCCGGCCATCCCCGAAGTGCACATGCCAAACCCGGCGACACCTCGGCAAGTGTCGCCCGCAGCCGAGCCCGCTGCTACCACGTCGTCGGGGCCTCCGCCGGCCCTCGCAACAACGGCCGACGCGGGTCGGTACTACTACTCCTCCCGACCCCCGCCCCCGCGCTGGGATTCAGACACGCCGCCCCCGCAGCAGGTCGTCGAGGCGATGAAGGCTCTGCGAGGTGGTCTCGCCGACACCGCGGTGAACCCCAACGCGACGTCGAACGAGCCCGTTCAGGCCAAGCGGGCGAACGACGCTCAGGGCATGCCGCCTCGCAAGGCCACGCTGCTCCACGGTAGTTTGGCGGGCCCCGCGCCGACTCCTGGCCCGTACGCGGCGCCGCTCGCCCAAACAACCCCCGCGGCGGTGGCACTCGCGCCTTCCGAAAATTCCCTCGAAAACGCGGCGTTCGCTGCCACCGTTCAAACGCCGACCATTGCCAGCCAACCGCCCCCCGCAGCGCTCGTCGTGGCCGCAACGTCCCCGTCGGGCCATCGGCTCGGCAACACCGCGGCGTCTCCGGTGCAGACGCCCGCGCCGACACCGGCGCCGCAACACTCGTTCGTGCAGACGCCCGCTTGGCCGCCGGCCAGTACGCCCAGCCCGGGCGGGGCCTTGCCTGCGCCTGCCCCTCTGTCCGCGAAAGACGCACAACCGCCGACCTCCAAGAAGAGTAACGTTCAGCTTCTCATCGCGATCGCGCTGGCGCTCACGGTGGCGCTCGTCGTCGTGGCCATCGTTGCAAATCAGCTTTCTCATTGAACATTTAAGAATTTCCGCGTTCGTCCGTACAGCGGACTGGCGGGCGTCTGCGCGGCTCCCGCTCGCCGGGGAGAACGATGGGCGCGAAGGAAGAAACCGTACGGATTTTCGAGGCCGCATCGACCTCGTCGTCTGTGCGTCCATCGCTACCTACCGACCCGCCGCCCTTCAGTCGGTCGCCTTTGACGCCTCTCGCGACGGCGTCGCTCCGCCCGCCCGCTCCGATCAGCACGGGCACGCCGTGTCCAGCGGTCATCAAGGCCGACAAAACGCTCTTTTGCGTCTCGCTGAGGGCGCCTTCGCCGCTCGTCTCGCACCCGCCCGCGGCGAGCACCGTCGGCTGCTACACGGGGACGACCCTCGACGGTCGCTACGTCGTCGAGAACATCCTCGGCGAAGGCGGCATGGGCATCGTCTATCTCGCCCGGCACAAGGTCATCGGCAAAAAGGTCGCCGTCAAGGTGCTTCGCACGGACTTCGCGCACGATCGAGAAATCGCCGAGCGTTTTTTGCAGGAGGCACGCGCAGCGTCATCGATCGGTAGCCCCCACATCGTCGACATCGCCGATTTCGGCGAGCTCGACGACGGCTCGACGTACATCGTGATGGAGCTACTCGACGGCGTCTCGCTCTCGAAGCTGGCCAACGCGAAGAAGCGTTTGCCGCTCCACCGCATCATCGGCATCGGTCGCCAAATTGCCGACGGACTCGCAGCGGCGCACGCGCGGGGCATCGTGCACCGCGATCTAAAGCCCGAGAACGTTTTCCTCGTTCGGCGCGGTTCCGATCCCGACTTCGTGAAGATCCTCGACTTCGGTATCGCCAAGGTGACGAAGGACGCCACATCGAAAGAGACGCGCGCCGGAATGCTCTTCGGAACGCCCCACTACATGTCGCCCGAGCAAGCCGCGGGCACGCCCGTCGACGGTCGAACCGACGTCTATGCGCTCGGCGTAATCCTCTACGAGCTCGTTAGCGGGCGCGTGCCGTTCGACGGCGACAACATGATCGCCATCCTGACGCAACATCTGCTCAAAAATCCGATTCCTCTTCGCACGCTCGTTCCCGATGCGGGGGTGCCGCCCGCGCTCGAGGCCATCATTCTGAAGGCGATGTCGAAGCAGGCCGATCAGCGCTATCCGACGATGGAAGCGATGTCGGTCGACCTCGACAAGCTCTTGCGCAAGGAGACGCCGGTCGCGCTCACGGAAATGGTCTTTCGAGCTGCTTCGATGTTTCCTCCCGACGTGCTTCTGCAGCGCTCGGCGCCGGCCCCCGTGGATCCCTCGCCAGGTCGCGCCGCTCCGCCGCGAGTCCCTATGCGACAGCCTCGTACTCCTTGGGGAATGTACGCGGGAATGACGGCCATTCTCATGTGCTGCGGCCTCGTCCTGGGCGTGTTCCTCCAAGCTTCGAGCAGCACGGCACAAGTCACCAACTCCGTCGTGAGCGCGGCCGCGGCGCCTTCGACCGAGAAACCAAAAGAAGAGCCCGTCGTCCCGCGCTCGTCGTTCGTGCTCCTGGCTACGGATCCTCCAGACGCCCACGTTTTCAGGGCGGGGATCGATCTCGGGACCACTCCAATGACGCTCGAGGTCCCCAGGGCGGGAGAGATCGTGGTCGAAGTGCGGCGGTCGGGCTATCGCGCGCGATTCGTAACGCTCGACGGCTCCGAGAGTAAAACGGTCATCAAGCTCAGCGCGCCTGAGCGAAGCGCTCCGGTGAAAGTCATTCCGAAGAAACGTGCTGCCAACGATCACGCCGGCGAGATCATCAACCCCTGGGCCGCCAAATAGCGCAAAGGCCCATTCGATCCGCGCCCCCACGCAGTCCCCGACCCAATCCACCCGCCCCTCGACGTCTCCTCCCCCCCCTCACGCAGTAGGGGGGCTGGGGGGGAGAACTAGCAGCACCTCCCCTTCCCACCGGCATCGCCCCCC
>DATEMX010000177.1:0-2597 GCA_035275365.1 Polyangiaceae bacterium
GGTGCGGGCGTGGGCGCTACGAGATACGCGGGCCCATCGGGTGTTGGCGCGGGTGGACAAAAAACGAGTCGATTACCTCACACAAATTTATGCGGCTCAAACCGGCGACGAATCCAAGGCGCGCCAACTGGGCCAACTAGAGTACGCGGCGTTTGTGGGCGCGCAGCAGCTTTTTACCGATTTGTCGACGCGTGAAGCGCGCGAGCTGGAAGCAGCACTCCATCGCGCGATGCAGCTTTTGGCCCAAGACAGGTGAACCTACTCCCGGCGTGCGCAGCGCGGATCCACGCTCACCCGCGTGCTCATCGGTCGCGATCCGCGTCCGCGACGCCGCCGCGGACGGGTTCGCCGGCGCGGACGAGTCCACGCGCCGCGCGACCGCGCTGCTACGCGAGCCCGCAGCGAGACTGACATACTGATGCTGCACCAGGCTGCCAAGATCGACGACGATGCTCTGCTTAAGCGCCTCGAGCCTCATTTGGCGGCGTACGATCTGGCGGAGCTTCGCAAAATCTTGGATGAGCAGCGCGCGCGGCGGCGCTTCGTCTGAAGCGATTCCCGGGGGGAGGTGACTAGAGGCTATGATCTCTGCGGCGAAAGTCCGAGAGCTCGCCGAAGCCCACAAGTAGCTCGAGGAGCCCATGACCGGCGCAATCTGGATCCGGCCCGACGCGCCCGAGGTGTCCCGATCGGCGGCCCGTCCGACCGACGATGCGTGGCCGGGCTGAAGCGTCGTGGTAAGTTGCTCTCGATGGAAGTGAGTCGCACTCAACTGCCGGGCGTCATCGTCCTGACACCCAAAGTGTTCACCGACGAGCGCGGATTCTTCGCCGAGGTTTGGCATCAGGCGCGATACCTAGATGCGGGGATTCGCGAGACGTTCGTGCAAGAGAATGTGTCGCGGTCGGCGCGCAACGTGATTCGCGGGCTACATTTTCAAAATCCGCGCGCACAAGCCAAGTTCGTGTCGGTCCTCGAGGGCGAGGTGTACGACGTGGCGGTGGACATTCGTGTGGGATCGCCGACCTTCGGGCGCGCGACAGGCGTCGTACTTTCAGCCGAGAATCATCGTCAGGTGTACATCCCCGCCGGGTTCGCTCACGGTTTTTGCGTGACGAGCGAGAGCG
This sequence comes from Polyangiaceae bacterium, assembly GCA_035275365.1. Taxonomy (GTDB): domain Bacteria; phylum Myxococcota_A; class Polyangia; order Polyangiales; family Polyangiaceae; genus DASWDH01. The sequence goes on from DATEMX010000177.1 coordinate 1,128, forward strand.
CGCTGTTTGCTTACAAGTGCTCCGACTATTACGCGCCGCAATCGGAGTGGGGCATCGCGTGGAACGATCCGGATTTGGAAATCGATTGGCCGGTCGCGTCGCCCGTCATCTCGGAAAAGGACCAGACGCACCCTCGTCTCCGCCAGATCGAACGGAGCAAGCTCCCGCTCTATGATCTCGGCGCCGCGAGGCTCGTCGGCTGATCGCCAGCGGCGCGAGCTACGCGTCGTGCCGTCGCGGAGACCTGCGTCGCCCTGTGCATCCGCCAAGTTGGATCAGCGAGGCACGGCGTCGACCGACGTCGCCGGCGTGCTCGCCGTGCCCCCTTACGCTGGAAGCTCGCTCTCGCTGCGTCATGCCCTGAAGCTGCCAGGTGCGTTCCAGCTCGCGGTCGCCCTCGAGGAGGGATGTTACGCCCTCGTCACCCGCGATCGCGATTTCGACGGCGTAAGTGACATGCTCATCCTGGGCGCGTCACGGCGCTCCCGCTGACCGGTTCCGAGCCCGTGCCACAGCGCAGCCCTCCTCCTGAGGGTAGCCCTCCGATCGTCGCTACGATCCAATTAGGCCCCGGGTTGTGACCGTCAACTTCGAGGGCGCCTTTCTCGGCCAGTCGGGCTAGCTGTGAGCGCGCGTCGCGCGGCCGAGCGACGATTCGTGAAAATCGTTTCAACGCGGGCGACGCAGCTGTGTTCTACGCGGTATGGTATTGGTTTTCCCTCCGTCCGAAAAGGCTCCGCCGAAAGAGGTCCGCATTCCGTGGACCCCGCTGGGCAAGGAGGGCGCCGCACCGGCGGGGCGAATCGTCCGCTCCTTTGTTCTTTTGCGCGACGGGCGCGGCGGATCGAGCTTCGGCCGCTTCGCCGTGTGCGTCAGTACAACCTGATGTTCAAAAAAGCGAGATGGAGGTTCGAACGTGTCGACCGAGAACGAGCTTCGCCCCCTCGCAAAGGCCGCTGCCCCGGCGAGGGGCATACCTGCCTACGGAAGCCACGAGATTTTCGCGCTCATTTACCGGCAGATGTGGAGCCTCGCGGGTAGGCGGCGCGACTTCGACGACCTCGTTCAAGCCGCGGCCGAACAAGCACTCCGAAGCCTGCCCTCGTTCGAAGGTCGCTCGAAGATCTCCACTTGGACCTATCGCGTCTGCTACTTCACCCTCCTCAGGCACCAGCGGTGGTACCGGCGATGGCTCCGGCATTTCACGCTCACCGAGCGCGGCGAGCTGCCCGAAACGCACTCCGGCGGCGCAGCCGACGCCGTTTTTCTCGAAGATAAAGAGCGCTCCGCCCGCTTGCGAGCTGCCGTGGCGCGCTTGCCACCCAAACACCGTGCCGTCGTGGTGCTTCACGATCTCGAAGGCGTGACGATCGAGTCCATCGCGAGCATCCTGAAGGCCAAGCCCTTCACCGTTCGATCCCGGCTACGCGACGGGCGAAAGGCGCTCGCGCAGCTCTTGGCCGATGATCT
>DATEMX010000178.1:0-6765 GCA_035275365.1 Polyangiaceae bacterium
GTGCCCGTGCCCGGCTTTTTCGCCGGAAAGTTTTCCGAGTTGGGCGATGTGTGCCCATCCTATCGGCTCCTCCTAGCAGAAGTTGCTCACCTTCGTGTACGGGCACGGGCACGGGCACGTTTACGGGTTCCAGAATTCAGGGACACGCCCTGCCGCGCACCCGAAGTCCGATCCGGTTTGGCGCGGGGTTCGTTCGGCGCCGGAGGTGCCGTGGGGGTGGGGCCCTGTTCCGGGCTTGCCCCGGCGGGGCGGGGGCGAAGCCGCCTCCGCGCGAAGCGCGGGCTTGGCCAAAGTCGAGCCCGACTTTGGCCAAGCGGCACTAGATTATTACGCCGGCACTTGAGGGATCGGTGAGCATCGCATCGGCATCACTGCCGAGCGGCGCATTGGGGCATCGTTTACCCCGACGTTTCATCGGTATTGTTGCGGTTTTGCGTCCACTTCTAGGCTACTAGTTGACGCACCGCCGGATTTTCGCGCATCAACGCACCTACGGGGGAGTTTCGCACCTACAGGAGCGAGTATGGAGATTGAAATTCTTCGTGGCGAGATCGAGCGTCTCTTCAGTCTCGACGAGCTAACGGATTTGAGCCGTGACATCTTGGGCCTCGATCCCGAAGAAGTGGGTGGCACGGCCGCCAAGGCGTCGTTCGCTCGTTCGCTCACCGAAAAGTGCTCCGAGCTCGACGCGCTCGACGCCCTGGTCGAAGCGGTCATCGGGCTGCGCGCCGACGCCGACCCTCGCCTGCGCGAGCTGAACCAACAAGGGTTCTCGTCCGACGAGGCGCTGGCGCCCGGAACGCTCGTCGGCCCCTTCACGATCCACCGCAAGATCGGAGAGGGCGCCATCGGCATCGTCTACGCCGCCGAGCGCACCGGCCAACCCGTGATCCTGAAGGTGTTGCGACGCGAGACATCACGCGACGCCCGCGCACTTCATCGTTTTCTGACGGTGAGCCGCCTCATCGGCAAGGTGGGCAACGCGGCGCTGCCGCACGCGCTCACGGCGGGGCACATGGGCGAGATCGCCGCCTACTACGTGTCTTACGGAGACCCCGGCGGCGAATCGCTCGCCGCACGCATCAAGCGCGACGGGCCGATGCACATCCGCGACGCGCGCGTGCTCTTGCGCAATGTCCTCGAGGGGCTCGCCGCGCTCCACGCACGCGGCATTTCGCACGGCAACCTCAAGCTCGAGAACATCATCGTCAAAAAGAGCGCCCGCGGCCAGCGCGTCGTCGTGGTCGATGGCGGCGCCGATCGGCTGCGCCTGCGCACCCGCGTCATCAACGGACATTCTCAGTTCGTTCATACGCTCGGATCGCCGAAGACCACCGCTCCCGAGCAGATCAGGGGCAACGTCGCGTCGCCGCGATCCGATCTCTATGCCTTCGGCGCCGTGCTCTTCGAGGTCTTGACGGGCCGGCCGGCATTCGACGCCGAGAGCGGCGTCGACGCGGCGGTGGCGCACCTCGTCGAGGAGCCCCCCACGCCGAGCACGGTCGCGCCTAAGAACTGGGTGCCTCGCGATCTCGACCGCCTCGTTCTCACGCTGCTGAGCAAAGAACCTACGGGGCGTCCGCGCGACGCACGCGTCTTGCTCGAATCGTTCGACGCCGTCGGGCACGGGCATGCCGGCGCGACCTTGGTGACCATCACAGACGACGAGTTCGAAGCGCGCGTCCAAGCGCTCCTCGACGACCCGGAAGACGAAGAGGCTCGGCTCCGGCTCGAGAGCTCAGCCCAAGAGGGCGTCGATCCCGGCCGCATCGCCCAAGCGTTCGCGATGGCCGCCGACGAGGCGCCCCTGGAGGGCCTCGGCACCTTCGTGACCGACAACCAAAAGGCGCTGCTCTTTCGTGCCGCACGTCTCTACGAGAGCGCCAACGAGAAAGAGAGCGCCGAGGCGATGTACGGCCGCATCGTCTCGCTCGACCCGGGCGACGACATAGCCGCGAGCTCACTCATGCAGCTCCGACGATCGCTCGGCAAGTTCGAGGAGGTCATCGAGATGCTCCTCGGCCGGAGCGAGGCCGCCGGCTCATCGGCCGACAAGGCGCGCGCGATGGCCGAGATCGGGCGAATCTACGCGTCGGAGCTCGAAGACAAGGCGCAGGCGGTCGTCGCCTACGCACAGGCATTTTGCGAAGATCCCACGAACGACGCGTACGCCGACGAAATCGAGCGGATCGCGGGTAACGACGCGGCGGCGTGGACCGAAGCCGTGTCGATGTGTGCGGAGGCGAGCTCGGCCGGCATGGCGCCAGAGCTCAAGATCTCGCTTTTTTCGCGCCTAGGCCGCTGGTACGCCGACAAAACCGGGCGCGCGGATCTCGCCGTTATTTGCTTTCAGGCCATCTTGGCGATCAACCCGAACCACGAGGCTGCGCTCTTGGGGCTCTCGTCGGTCTACCAGCGCGCCCAGCAGTGGGGCGAGCTCGCCTCGCTTCTTTTGCACCGCGCGGGAGCAACGCCGTCGTCGGCGATCGCTCGTGACCTCTTGGCCGAAGCCGCAGAGCTCTTCGAGAAAAAGCTCAGCGACGCCGCGCTCGCGCGCGAGCTTTATCAGAAGGTCCTCGGCGAGGACCCCACGCACCACGCCGCCGGCGAAGGCCAGCAGCGCGTCCTCGAGGCGGCGGGCGATTTCGCGGCCCTCGTGAAAATGCTCGAGGCGCGGGCTGAAATTCTGCGCGGCGAGAAGCGCTGGGTGACCCTCGCCAAGGTCGCCGAAGTGTTCGAGGATCAACTCGACGACCTTCCGGAGGCCACGCGTCGCTACGAGTCGATCCTCGAAGAGGACGAACAAAACGCCTCTGCGCTCAAGGGGCTCGATCGCATCTACAATCGAACCGGGCGCTACCGCGACCTTTTGGGTGTGCTCGAGCGACAAATACGAGCGGCGGTGACTCCTCGCCAAAGGGTCGCGCTCTACGAGCGACTCGCTTCGATCTACGAAGAAGAGTTCATCGACCACGAGAAGGCGGCCGAGGCGTGCGAGGCTATTCTCGCCATCGACGCCAACATGGATCAGCCGCTCACCGCGCTGGCGCGGCACTACCGGGCGCTCGATCGCTGGGAAGACGTCGCCTCCACCTACGAGCGGCACCTCGGCACTTCGGTCGACGAGAAAAGGCAGGTCGAGCTGCTGCTCGCCCTCGGCCGCGTCCTCGCCGAGCAGATCGGATCGCCCTCGCGGGCCATCGAGGTCTACGAGCGAGCCATCACGCTCGACCCGAACCAACCCGCCGCTCTCGAAGCCCTGGCGAAGCTCGGCGCGGGGTCGGGCGACTCGACGCTCGCCCTCGCAGCCATCGAAGCGCTCGCCCAGCAAACCAAAAAGCCGGAAGCCAGAGCCGAGCAATGGTTGCGCGCGGCCAGGTTGCTGGAAGAAAGCGGCGACTTCGACGGCGCCATCGAACGCTACAAGGCCGCGCTCGACGCGGCGCCGGGACACGGCTTGGCCACCGACGCCTTGCGCGCGGCGTACACCGCCCGCGGCGACGTGACGGCCGCCGTAGAGCTCCTCGCCCGGCAGATCGACACCGCCGACAGCCCGCTGCAGAAGGCCCGCTTCTTGGCGGAGTCTGCCCGCCTCACGAAGCAGAAGCTGAAGGACGACGTCCGCGCCGAGAGCGCCGCTATCCAAGCCATCCGCCTCGACCCAACCAACGTCGACGCGCTCGTCGTGCTCGGCGACATCGCCTTCGAAGAGGGCCGTTTCCTCGAGGCGGCGAGCCACTACGAGTTGCCGGCCAACCGCGCCGAAAAGCTCGAACACAAAGACGCCACCCGCGTCCTTTTGCGCTACGTCGACGCGCTCTACAAGACGGGCTCCACCGAAAAAGCGCTGGCGCCCATGGATGAGCTCCTGAAAATCGCCCCGAACGACGCCGAAGCCCTGGCGCGCGTCGCCCGCGTTTCGCTCGACCACGGCAACCCCAAGCGCGCCTACGAGCTCTACAGCGAGCTCCTCGATCGCTTCCGCGATCGCCTCACGCAGATCGAAGAAGCGGACTCGCTCTACCGGCTCGGCGAGTCGGCGCGGCGCGCGGGTTTTCTCGACGTCGCCTTCGCTCCGCTCGCCGAAGCCGCCGATCTCGATCCGAGCGCCGCCGAACCGCTGGTGGCGCTGGCCAAGCTCTACCAATCGGCCGGCGACTGGGAGAACGTCGTGAAGATGAAGAGCCGGCGCCTCGACGTGGCCGTCGGCGAAGAGCGCTATGCGCTGCTCAACGAGATCGGCGAGATTTTCACCACCAAGCTGCAAGACCGCACGCGCGCCGCCAAGACGTACATCGTGGCCCTCGAAGAGCGGCCCGAAGATCGCAACGTCCTCACCAAGCTGATGCAGCTCTACAGCGAAGAGAAAGATTGGGGCAAGCTGGTCGAGGTCGTGCTGAAGCTCTCCGATTTCGTCGACGACCACAAACAGAAGGCCAAATACTTGCACACGGCCGCCATGGTCAGCGCGCGACAACTCGGCGAGGTCGACTCCGCGCTCGAGTATTACGAGCGCGCGCTCGAGCTCGATCCCACGCAGGACCGCGCCCTCGAGGAGGCGGTCGATCTTCGCATCCAGAAGGGCGACTACCGCGGCGTCGAGACGCTCCTCAAGATCAAGCTCGATCATGCCAACGAGGCCAACGATCAAGCCAAGATGCTTTCGGCGTTCGAAGAGCTCGCTGTCCTGTACCAGAAGAACCTCGGCTGGACGAGCGCGGCCATCGACGCCTACGAGGCGGCGCAAACGCTCGATCCCGAGAACAAGCAGCGAAGCGACATATTGGCCGATCTCTACGCCTCCGATCCGCAGCAATACTTGGAGAAGGCCGTTCACGCGCACCGCGCCATCTTGCGACGTAACCCCGACCGGGCCGACTCCTACAAGCTGCTACGGCGCCTCTACACCGAGACCAAGCGCGCCGACGCGGCGTGGTGCATGTGTCAGGCGCTCTTCTTGTTGAACCTCGCGGAGCCTGACGAGGAGCGCTTCTTCCGCCGCATGCGCGCAGACTCGCCGGCCGCGGCGCGCGCGCAGCTCGGCTACGATGATTTTCAGCGGCTGCTCGTGCACGATGACGCCGACGCCGCGCTCACCTCGATGTTCCTCTTGATCGAGCCGGCCATCATCGGCGCCCGCGCAGAGCCGCTCGAGACACTCGGCTACGACTCCCGCCACGCCATCGATCTCGGCCAGAGTCCACACCCCATGGCGCAGACCATTTTCTGGGCCGCCAGCGTGCTCGGGATCGCGCCGCCTCCGACCTTCGAGAACCCGAACGATCGGGGAGGGCTCTCGTTCCTCCACGCGCACGAGCCAGCGATCGTCGTGGGGCGCTCGGCGCTCGAGGCAGAGATCGCGCCGCAAGCGGCCGCCTTCATCGTGGCGCGCCACCTCGCTTACTATCGCCAGGGCCTCTACGTTCGCCATTTGGTGCCCACCGGCACCGGCCTCAAAGCCTGGCTCTTCGCGGCGATCAAGATGATCTCGCCGCAATTCCCGATCCAGCCGGAGCTCGAGAATCCCATGCGCGAGAGCCTTCGGGCCCTCGAGCGTGCCATCGTGGGCCCCACGCGCGAACGCCTCGCCAGCCTCGTTGCCAAGCTGCTCTCGGGGGGCGGCGCGCTCGATCTCAAGAAGTGGGTGGCGGCCGTCGATCTCACGGCCGATCGCGCAGGGTTTCTCTTGTCGCACGACCTTCAGATCGCGGGCGAGCTCATCAAGGCGTCGGGCGAAGAAGCGAGCGCCGTCCCCGTCAAAGAGCGACTCAAGGAACTCATCTTGTTCGCCACGAGCGAGCCCTACTTCGCGCTGCGAGAGAAGCTCGGCCTCGCCGTCGACTCCTGATCTCGACGCTCGGAGCTATCGCCGCAAGCGACAGGGCGACCGCGGCGGCGATCGCTCGACCTTGCCATTGGTATCAATCGGAACTTCCGTTGCGGCTGCCTTTGGCGCCGCCAGGCCCCGCGGACGATGCGCCCGACGAAGGATCGAAGCGGGGGTCCTTGAGCAGCCCGGCCATGTGCCAGCCGTAGAAGCCGTCGGACCGCTTGGCGTTCTTGATGCGCGGATCGGCGAGCTCGAAGAGCGCCGGCATGTTCGAGCCGGGCGCACCGAACAGCGACTTGGTCATGTCGTTTTTGCCCTTGTAGCCGTCGGAGAATCGAAACTTCAACGACAGATCGGCGATGCTATCGGGGAACGGATCGCGCAGCGAGATCTTCCCTTCGCCGGCGAGATCGAGGTCTTTTCCCGAGGCGCCGAGCTTGACCACCTTGAGGATGCCGTCTTTGGCCTCGGCCTCGAGCGCGAAGGCGCCTACGTTGAGCTTGGGCAGGGCGAGCTTGCCGGCAATCTTGGTCTTGCCGTCGCCCGCCGTGAGATCGACGATGTTGAGCGCGAGGGTCCCCGTTGCCTTGGCGAGCTTCTGCTCGGGGAGCATCCACTCGACCTTGCCGTTGAGCGTGCCGCCGAGGGGCAGCCCGCCGATCATGTCGCCCAGCGTCTCGATTTGACCGACGTCGACGTCGTCGAGCGTGGCTTCGATTCTTCGCCCTTCGGAGCTCGCGCGCGTGGAGCCGTCGATGAGGCCGCCGAACGCCTTCGCTCCGAAGTTGACGGTGACGCGGCCGATGAAGAGCGGCAAGAGCGCCACGCGCACGTGCGCCTCGTCGAAGCTGAGCTTGCTCGGGGCCTTGTCGCCGTCGGGGCCCGCGGGACGCGGCGAAATGAGGCGCAGCCCCTTCAAGGAAACACCGGACCAC
>DATEMX010000179.1:0-2197 GCA_035275365.1 Polyangiaceae bacterium
CGTCGACGCCGAGAAGCTCGAGCGCTCGCTTTTCGCCGATCTGCGCGGCGCGAACGTCTTGACCCGCGTCGAACCGATCTCTCCCGAGCAGCTAGTCGATGCCCACGAGAAGGGTCAGGCACAAGCGGTGCTGCTTCGGGCCGTGAAGATCAAGGTCGGGGTTCGTTTGGCGACGGCCGGCGCCGCGCGCGCGGTCTTTCGACGCCTCAAGTTTCTCGGGCTCTTGCATACCATCACGCCTGCCGAATCGGGCTACGAAATCACCATCGACGGGCCCCTGAGCCTCTTCGAGTCGGTCACGAAATACGGCCAAAAGATGGCGCTCGTGCTCCCCATTCTCGAGGGCTGCGAGGCGTGGACGCTCGAAGCCGACATCCGGTGGGGCAAAGACCGCCTTCCCCTCGTCTTTCGCACGAGCGGGGGAACCTCGACGCCGACCGCCGCCGAGCCGCCGTTGCCTGACGACATCGCAGCCCTGGGGCGCGGCTTCGCTGCGTTGGGCAGCGGTTGGAAGGTTTCCCCGAGCCGGGTCGTCCTCGATTTACCTGGCGAAGGGCTCTGCATCCCCGATCTGGTCTTTACGCAGAAAAAGCAGCGCATCTATTTCGAGTCGCTCGGGTTTTGGAGTCGCGACGCCGTGTTTCGGCGGGTCGATCTCGTCGAGCGTGGTTTGACCGAGCGTATCCTCTTCGCCGTGAGCGCACGCCTACGCGTGAGTGAAGAGGTCTTGGCCGACGACGCGTCCGGCGCGCTCTACGTCTACAAAGGGACGATGAGCGCGCGCGCCGTCGCCGCTCGCCTCGATGCGCTCGCCGCCCGCCCGACCGCGGCGCCCTCCCTTCGAACGTTTCGAGATGATCTCGGCGACGGGTAGGGCTTGCGGCGGGACCCGCGCGTGCGCATGAATCGAAAACCATGATCACGATGAGGCGCGCCGTCGAGCGCGGAACGAGCAACCTGGGCTGGCTCGACAGCCGCCACACCTTCTCGTTCGCCGAATACTACGATCCTGCCCACATGGGCTTCGGCCCGCTGCGCGTCATCAACGACGACCGCGTGGCGGCCGGCCGCGGGTTCGGCACCCACCCTCACCGCGACATGGAGATCATTTCGTACGTGATCGAAGGCGCCATCGAGCACAAAGACAGCATGGGCAACGGTTCGGTCGTCTCGCCTGGCGACGTGCAGCGCATGAGCGCGGGCACCGGCGTTCTGCACAGTGAGTTCAACCCGTCGAAGACCGAGCCCGTCCATTTCCTCCAGATCTGGATTCAGCCGGCCGCCGCGGGCCTGCCGCCCAGCTACGAGCAGAAATCATTCAGCGAACGAGAGCGGCAGGGCACGTTTCGGATCGTCGCTTCGAGCGACGGACGCCAGGGCTCGGTCACCGTTCATCAAGACATGTCGCTCCACAGCGCCCTGTTCTCGGCGGGTGACCAGGCGTTGCTCGAGCTCGGCCTCGATCGAAGGGCGTGGATCCAAGTGGTGCGTGGCGAGGTGGTCGTCAACGGCGCACGGCTAGGCGCGGGCGACGGCGCCGCCGTGGAGAACGAACGCCGTCTCGAGGTCACGGCGTCGTCCGCGGCCGAGGTCCTCGTGTTCGATCTGCCGTAATCGACCCTCACCGTTTCATCTTTTGGTTGCAGTACGGACAAAGCCGCGCAACTCTAGGAGTCATATGGCGCAGTCGTGGAAGAAGAGCAGTCCTCACGATGTCGCTCTTCTCTACGCACCCACCGACGACGGAAAGGGCATGCGCGTCCTCCGGTCGCGCGGCGGAGCGGTCGAAGTGGGCGAGGTCCGGCCCACGAAAGACGGCCAGCCTATCCACTCGGGCGAGGTCGTTCGGCTCACGCAGCGCGCCGACGCTCCTTGCGTTTGCGACGTCGAGGTTCTCTACGAAGCCCCGCTGCGCGACGATGTCGCGGGCCGCGAAGCTGCACCCGTCGCCGAGGTGTCCGGTCGTCCGGCTCAGGTCGCCACCGACGACTACCGCGAAAACTGGGACCGCACCTTCGGTTCCACGCAGCGCCGCACCAAGCGCGACTCGTCGCTCAACTAGTCCCATGGACCAGAAATTATTGCCATAAGTCATCGTCCCTGATCTACTGATGACATGCCGCGAACGGGACGACCGAAGACCCCGCTGATTATTTCGGACGACGAACGGCAGGAGCTTGTCCGGTTGACGAAGCGC
>DATEMX010000180.1:0-4130 GCA_035275365.1 Polyangiaceae bacterium
GCGCTTCGTCAACCGGACAAGCTCCTGCCGTTCGTCGTCCGAAATAATCAGCGGGGTCTTCGGTCGTCCCGTTCGCGGCATGTCATCAGTAGATCAGGGACGATGACTTATGGCAATAATTTCTGGTCCATGGGACTAGGAGAGGCTTCGGTAGATGCACACTGGTGGGCATGACTATAGTCGCGAGTATAGTCGCCGGCGCCTGTTCTTGCCAGCGCGCGTACTCGAGAATCATGCTCCGTCATTTAGCGCTGGCGGGCGAGGTGCCGGGCGATCCGGATGTGCAGCGCGTTGGAGAGCTCGAGATCTTGCGCGCACACTTCCGCGAAGTCGTCCGCGCGCAGGCGCATGAGCCGAGCGGTTTCGACGACGACCGGCAGATCACCTTCGCGCGCGATGCCCATGAGCGACTCCACGAACACGAGGCCCGAGGGGCCGAGCACGCGCCCGTCGGGCATCATGACCTGTCCGCTCACGACGATGTAGCAAACCCAGTCGTTGGCCACGAGCCGAGGGACACGCTCGTCTTTGGGGATCTCCACTTCGACCGCGGCGGCGAGGGCGGCGAGCACCGAAGGGACGGAGAGGTCCTCGAGTAGAGCCGAGTGCCGTGCGACCAAGATGTCGCTCGAGACCGGGCCCGACGTGGGCGCGCCGTCGGGCGAGCTTCGGGCGATGAAGCGCTCACAGATGTCGATGACGAGCGCCGTGGCATTGTCCCGTCCGCCGCGGCGCAAGGCATAGGCGATGAGGGCGTTGGCGGCGTCTTCGGCGGAGCCCGTTCGGAGCAGTTGGGCGAGGATCGACTCGGATTCGATTTCGCCGTGTACGCCGTCGGAGCAGAGAAGCAGCCGGTCGCCGCGCGTCACCTCGACGAAGCACGTGTCGACGGACGTCGTGGGTGCGATTCCGATGGCGTTGACGAGCGGATTACGGCGTCGGCGCGCGTCGACGCGGCCAGGCGTTCTCCGCACGGTGCCGGCGGCGAGCATCGACTCGAAGAGGGCGTGGTCGTGGGTGAGCTGGATCACCGTCGACGAGCGCGCCAGGTACACGCGGCTGTCGCCCGTGTGCGCGACGAAGGCCCGGTCGCGCACGAGGAGCGCGAAGTCGAGCGTCGTGCCCATCCCCGAGGGTTCGTTGCGCTTCTCTGCCTCGGCGCGAACGCCCTCGTTGGCCCGCTGAAAAGCCTTCCGCAAGAGCGCGAAGATGCCGTGTCGCGCATCGAGGCTCGGATCTTTGGGAAAGCGGTCGATGACTCTGCGAGCCTCCTTTTCGCGAACGGAGGCGACGACCGTGTCGACCGCGATTTTCGCGGCCACTTCGCCGGCAGCGTGGCCGCCCATGCCGTCGGCCACGCCGAAGAGGGCGAGGTCGGGCGCGATGGCGAGCGTGTCTTCGTTGTTCTTGCGAACCTTACCGACGTCGGTGGCCCCTGCGAAGTCGACGCGAAAGTCGAACCGAGGAAGGGCCGAGGGCACAGCCCCATCATATACCGGGCCTCCCAGGGTTCACAGAAACTGCCGCAACGGATAGGCAAACCACGCGAAGAATCGGTGGACGAGCGAGCGCTGCTTCCATGCGGAGAGCGAGAGCTCGCTGGCGTTCGAGAGGTCCTGCTCGAACGAGCGGCGGGCGGCGCGCGCAACCTCGGCGTCGAAGACGACGAGGTTGCACTCGCGGTTGTACCGGAGTGAGCGCGGGTCGAGGTTGTAGGTACCTACCGTAGCGAGCGTCTCGTCGAAGACGGCCGACTTCGCGTGCAGGACGCGGTTTTGCAGAGCGTAAATACGAGCCTCGCCCTCGAGAAGCCGACCGATGATCGACCCCATCGCCATGGAGACCACCCACACGTCGGTCGGACCGGGAATCAAGATGCGGACCTCGACGCCCCGCTTGCGCGCCTTGAGCAACGCGGCGAGCAAGATGGGGCCCGGTAAAAAATACGGATTCGTGATGTCGATGCGCCGCTTGGCGTGCCGGATCCCGGCGAGGTAGGCGCTGCGAATCCCTCGGCGCCTGCCATGTCGATTGGCGAGCACCGCCACGCGCGATGTCACTTCGCGCGGAAGACGCTCGACGTCGGCTGGGATCGAGCGCCCGGTGCGCCGCCACGTCTCGAAGAAGAGCGCGCGGAGCTCGCCCGCTGCGGGGCCACGCACGCATACGGCGTCGTCGCGCCAATCTTGGCCGCCTTGCTCGCGCGGCAGCCACGGATCGCCGATGTTCATGCCGCCCGTGAATCCCGTGTGGCCGTCGACGACGAGGATTTTCCGATGATCGCGGTAGTTGATGCGGTCCAATCGAAACCGCCGGCGGAGCGGTGACACCGGGGCGAAATCGTAGACCTCTCCTCCGGCGGCGACGAGAGGATCCCACAGGTTGGAGGGGGCGCCGATGCTGCCGACAGCGTCATAGCAAACTCGTACGGCGACGCCCTCGTTGGCTTTGGCCGTGAGCGCGTCGCGAAAGAGAAATCCGGCCTTGTCGCCTTGAATCCAGTACATCTCGAGGAGGACCTCGCGCTCGGCGGCGGCGATGGCGGCCAGCATGGCGGGGTATGCCTCGCGCCCGTCGCGCAGAAGCCGAACGAGATTTCCATCGACGTCGAAGAAGGCGGACGAGTCTTCCACGGGGTCGTTATGGTAGCGTCGCGCGGCGATGCGTGCCCTTGCCATCGATACTTCGGCCCAGCGTGCCGCCGTGGTGCTCGTCGAGAACGGCGCCCTCGTGGCACGAGAAGAAAATCTCGACCCCGCGCAGCACGCGGAGCGCCTATTCGATCTCGCCAGTCGCGCGTTCGCCACCGCGGGGTGGCTAAAAAATCAACTCGACGTCGTGACGGTCTGTACGGGGCCTGGATCGTTCACGGGGATTCGCGTGGGCTTGGCGTCGGCCAAGGGCATCGCCCTCGGTCTCGACCGACCGATCGTGGGCGTGGGCTCGCTCGAGGCGATGGCAGGCGCCGCGCGGAGCCCGCGAGCGCAGCATGTAACCCCAGAAGAGACGGTGGTGGCGCTCCTCGACGCGCGCAAGGGCGAAGTCTTCTGGGCCGCCTTCGATGCCGAGCTGGTGACGTCGGCGGGGCCCGCCCACGTCACCGCCGATCGCGCCGGAGAGGAAATCGCAAGGCTCGTGCGCGCTCCCCTCGTCATCGTGGGCGCCGTTGCCCGAGATCTCGCGACGGGCTCGCTCAGAGTGATTCAATCGAAGGAGACCAATCTCCCCGACGCGCTCTTCGTCGCTCGGCTAGGCACCGACAAGTTGGTGCGGCGCGGCGCCGACGATGTGCACGCGCTCGAACCTATCTACGTGCGCCCGCCCGACGTCACGATGCCCAAGGCGTGAGCGCGGGATCGTATCGAACACGCCTTTCGTGTAGTCTCGGGCAAAGCATGGACGACTTCGGCGCGGCAGAACGCGAACGACTCCTTTCGCGATTCGGAAAACGTTTCACGTCTGGTCAAGTCATTTTCCGAGAAGGCGACTTGGGGAGCGAGGCGTTCTTGTTGCAAGAGGGCAGGGTGCGCCTCATCAAGCGGGTGCGCGCGGTCGAGCGCAGCCTGATGGTGCTCCGTCCGGGCGATCTCTTCGGCGAATCGGCCTTCATCGCCGGCGCGTCGCGGTCGTCGACGGCCATCGCCCTGTCGGACGGCGCTGCGCTCGCGCTCGATCACGCGACCTTCCAAAATTTGCTCGAGAACAACCGTCCGGTCGCCTCGCGGATCGTGCAACAGCTCGTTCGGCGCTTGCGCGACGCCGAAGATCAGATCGAGATCATGATGCTGCGCGACACCCAATCGAAGATCGTGAACGCGCTCCTCAAGCTTGCTCAACAGACGACGACCGACGACAAGGGGGGGGCGCTCTTGCAAATCTCGCCCATGGAGCTGTCGACGCGGGTCGGCATGGACGTCGAGACGGTCAAACGAGGCGTTCAAAAACTACGTGAAGGGCAATATGTCCGCGTGGTCGACGAGAAGGTCGAGATCCCGGACCTCGATTCCCTTCGCAGGTTGTTTGCGTTGCTCGGCTTGAAGGACGAAATCCACGGAAACGACGGGCCCCTGCCCCATCAGCGAGTCGAACGCGCCGCCGATCGTTGAGCAATCGAGCAAAGCGCCCTCGAC
>DATEMX010000181.1:0-9998 GCA_035275365.1 Polyangiaceae bacterium
AAGGTAGCGTTCTCCCGAATCGCACAGGACGGTAACCACCGTTCCGCCTTGGAGCGACTTGGCCACCTCGCACGCCGCGTGAACGTTGGCTCCCGAGCTCGGGCCCACGAGCACGCCGGCCTCGCGCGCGATGCGGCGCGCCATGCGCTCGGCCGCGACGTCGGTCACCGTCACGACGCGTGAAAACACGGCTCGCTCCAAGATCTTAGGCACGAAGCCCGCGCCGAGCCCTTGAATGCCGTGCATGCCCGCGGGCTGGCCCGAGAGCACGGCGCTCGCCGAAGGTTCCACGGCAACGATGAGCACGCTCTCGCCGAGCGCCTCGCGGAGCGCGCGCCCCACGCCCGTCACGGTGCCCCCCGTGCCCACCCCGGCGACGAATGCGTCGATCTTGCCGTCGGTCTGTTCGAGGATCTCGAGCGCCGTGGTGCGCTCGTGGCTCTTCGGGTTTTCGGAGTTCTCGAATTGCCGCGGCATGAACGAGTTGGGGGTGCTCTTCGCGAGCTCGATGGCGCGCGCTACCGCGCCGGCCATCCCTTCGGCCGCCGGCGTGAGCGTGATCTCGGCGCCGTACGCGCGCAGGACATATCGTCGCTCGAGGCTCATGTCCTCGGGCATCACCAGGACGCAGCGATAGCCACGCACGGCGGCGATCATCGCCAAGCTGATGCCGGTGTTGCCGCTCGTGGCCTCGATGATCGTCGCGCCCTTGCCGATGGTTCCGTCCTTTTCGGCCGCCGCTACCATGGCGTAGGCCGGGCGATCCTTGATGCTGCCCGCCGGATTCTGCGACTCGAGCTTGCCATAGACCGTCGCGCCCCCCGCGGGCGACAAGCGAGCCAGGCGGAGCAGGGGCGTTCGGCCGATGAGCTCGAGGACGCTGTCGACGACCCGCGGGCGAACGAGCGTAGTCGGCCGCGCGCGCGCGCTCATCGGCCAGCCAAGACCGTTGCTTCGCGGCCACCCACGAAGACCTTGGTGCCGGGCTCGGTGAAATCGACCCGCAACATGGCGAGGGCCAGCGGGCCAGCCGGATCCGACGCGGCGCTCGATACCGCCCCCACGGGCTTGCCGTCGGCCGAAAGAACCTCCGCGCCAACGGAAGGGAGGGCGCCTTCGGCGAGCCGCACGGGCGCGATCTTCTTGATGACGTGCCCCCGCATCTCGAGCCGGCACACGACCTCTTGCCCGAGATAGCAACCCTTGTTGAAGCTCACCGCGATCTTCTCGAGGGCGGCTTCTTGAGGATAGTTTTTTTCGCCGAAATCGACCCCGAAGCGCGGGAAGGTCCGATGCACGCGCAGCGCGTCCCAATCGGCTTCTGAGCCGAGCACGACGCCTTCGCGCGCGCCGAGATCGGCCCAGAGCGCCTCGGCCGAAGCCGTAGGAACGACCACGACGGCGCCTCCCAACCCCGTCAGGTCGACCGCGCCACCGAACCCCGCGTGCTTGGCCGCGAGCTCCACGGCGAGGCTCTCCGCGAGCGGCCCATGCCCGTGGGCCCAGGCAAACTCCGCGGACGCATCGTCGTGGGTGACGTCTTCCATGATGATGTACTTCTCGAAATGCTCCCGTACCAGCGCCACCCGATCGCGCGGGACGCCGAGTAAAATGCGATCTTTCGCGTCGACGATGAAGACGTCGGTGACGATGCGGCCGATTTTGACGAGGATGAGGCCGTAGGACGCCGTCTCGGGTCCTAGCTTGGCAACGTCGGCCGTGCAAAGCCCGTTGAGCCAGCTCCGCCTATCGGCCCCCGCTATCGCGAGCGTGCCGAGCTGAGGAGCCTCTACCCACAACGCTTCCGAACGAGCTGCCCACGCCGACGTCATGCCCACAGCGTGAGGCCACCCCCGCGAAACAGCAAGCGCCTTGCACGAGGTCGCGTGCCGAGCCGCTGAGAAGGTGGAATTCGGGGGCGTTCTTTGGCAGGGTGCTGGGGTGTTCGAGGTCACCCACCACATCGCGCTCGCCGACGGTCACGCCCACCTCTTGAGCGTGAGGACGACGGTCCGTCTCACGGGCGGCGAGCCGCTCCCGTCGCCTCTTACCGCGTTCATGCCGGTCTGGACCCCGGGCTCCTATTTGGTTCGCGAATACGCGCGGCACGTCGAAGGCTTCGCCGCCCTCGCCGACGGCAAGAGCGTGCCCCACGCAAAAGCGCGCAAGAACGCCTGGCGAATCGAACACGGCGGCGCGACCACGGTTACCTGGAGCTACCTCGTTTACGCCAACGATCTCAGCGTCCGCACCAACCACGTCGACACGACCCACGCCTATTGGAACGGGGCCGCGACGCTGCTCGCTCTCGAAGGGGCCGCCGATCTCGGCGCGCGCGTCGTCGTCGACATGCCGGCCGAGTGGAAGGTGGCCACCCCGCTCGAAATCGATCGCAGCGCGCCTCCCGGTCCACCGACGTTTCGCGCGAAGACGTTCGACGAGCTCTGCGACTCGCCCTTCGAATGCGGTCGGCTCATCGAGCGCTCGTTCGTCGCGCATCGCAAGGCCCACCGCATCGCAGCTTGGGACAACGAAGACGCCCGCGCCGTCGACTGGGACAAGCTCGCCACCGACACGCAGACCATCATCGAGACCGAGGCCGCCCTCATCGCCGGCGCCCGCAGCCCCGAAGACGCGCTCCCCTACGATCGCTACACGTTCCTCTGGCACGTGAGCCCGCGCGCTCGCGGCGGTCTCGAACATCGCACGTCGTCGACCCTCATGGCCAAGCCCGTGTCGTTTCAGTCGCGCACGGGTTACCTGGACGTGCTGTCGCTCATCGCGCACGAATTCTTCCACCTGTGGAACGTGAAACGCATCCGCCCGGCGGGGCTCGCGCCGTATCGCTACGAAGCGGAGAACCACACGCGGCTCTTGTGGTGGTTCGAGGGAGCAACGAGCTACTACGACTGGCGCACCCTTTTGCTCGCCAAGCTCTGCACGGCCGGCGAATATCTCCATCACCTGGCGGAAGAAATCGCGCGGCTCGAAGATACCCCCGGCGCCGAAGTCCACAGCCTCGAAGAATCGTCGTACGACGCTTGGATCAAGGCCTACCGCCCCGACGAGAGCTCGCTCAACACCACCGTGAGCTACTACCTGAAGGGCGAGATCGTGTGCGCGCTGCTCGATCTCGAGCTTCGTCGTCGCACCGATTGTCGCGTGTCGCTCGACGACGTCGTTCGCCACCTCTACTGGGACTACGGCGCGACCGACAAGCCCGTCCCCGAAGGGCAGCTCCCTGCGATCTTCCGCGAGCTCGCCGGCGCGTCGTTCGACGATTGTTTCCTCCGCTGGGTCAGGGGCAAGGAGCGCGTCGAGGTGAACGAGATCTTCGCGCGCGTGGGGCTCCGGCTCGAGCGAAGCACGCGCAAGGACGGTCCCCCCGCCGCCATAGGTGCCCGCCTGAAGCTCGAAGGCGGACGCGCGGTCGTCGACGCCGTCCCCCGCGGCGGAGCGGCTCACAAGGCGGGGCTCGACACCAAAGACGAGATCATCGCCATCGCCGGTCGTCGCTTGCCCGAGGAGCGCCTCGAGCTACCGCTCCACGGCCTTTCGCCCGGCGCGCGGGTTTCCGTGCTCGTGGCGCGCGACGGCTGGCTCAAGACGATCGAGCTCGTGCTCGATCCTCCGCCGCGCCCCGACGCGAAGATCGTCGCCCGCAGCGACGCCGACGAAGCGGCCCGCACCCTCTACGAAGCGTGGATGGGCGAACCGCTCGAACAGCTCAAGAGCAGTCGCTGAGCGAAGGGCAGGCCGTCACCTCGATGACCGACCCCACGCGCCTCATCCTTCATGGCGTCAGCGCAGCCGCAGCGCCGTTTGATACGCCTTTGCGAGCTGAGTTTGGTTTTCGCCTGGCTGCACGAAACGCGACAGCTCGTCGAGATCCAGGTCGGGCAGTGTTTCGCTTCGGCTGCGTCGCTGATAGCCATTGCCTACCAGTCCGTAGATTTCGATCCGACCTGTGCCGGGCAGCCATTGCCAGATCTCCGGCACGCCCAACCCGGCATAAACCGACAACTTATCGACGAGTCCGCTCGACACGATCACCTCGATCGCAATGTCGGGGATGCCATCTTCCTCCAGCTTCCCGAGTTTGTAACACTCGTCGGGCTCGAGTCCCCTTTCCTTGGCCTCGCGACGAAACGTGGTGCCCCCGAATCCACGCAGGTCCACGTTCCGTTCCATCGCCCAGACCTCGATGAGCCTTGCAATGATTGTCTTGGCATCTTCGTGGAGCATCGAAGGACTCATGAGCTCGAGCGTCCCCTTCAGGTAGGTCATCTTGAGGCCCGACTGGTCGTCCAAAGCATCGCGCAACGCCACGTACGTCCACCAGGGAACATCATGAAGAACGAATCGGCGCTCGAACGAGCCTGGCAACTCGAGCGTCACGGTCTTTGCAGTAGCGTCCATCAGTTCGTCGAAACTTAGCACATTAATCCATCACCACGACGATCTTGCCCCGCGCGTGCCCCTTCTCGAGCTCCTTCAAAGCCTCGACGGCGTCATCCAGCCGGTAGCGGCGCTCCACCGCGACGGTGATCTTTTTTGTTTCCACCAGCTCTTTGAGAACCAACAGATCGTCGCGCTTCGTGGTGGCGTTCACGACGCAAAGCTTCTGGCTGGAAAAGAGCGAGAGCACGGAAGCGGAGACCATGCGCTCGAGAAAGCCGCCAGTCCACGCGTTGCCACCCTCGCCGCCGACGATGACCAGCACGCCTTTCGGAGCAAGCACCCGGCAGAGCTCGGCGAAGGACCGGCGCCCTGCAGTATCGATGATGACGTCCCAGCGGCGTGTACCCGCGCCGAGCTCCTCTCGCGTGTAGTCGATGACGTCGTCGGCGCCGAGCGAACGCACGAACTCGACCTTCGGCGTGCTGCAGACGGCGGTCACGGTGGCGCCGAACGCCTTGGCAATCTGAAGCGCGTAGTGGCCGACGCCTCCAGCCGCGCCCACGACCAACACCTTCGTTCCGGCA
The DNA here is from genome assembly GCA_035275365.1 of Polyangiaceae bacterium. Taxonomy (GTDB): domain Bacteria; phylum Myxococcota_A; class Polyangia; order Polyangiales; family Polyangiaceae; genus DASWDH01. The sequence goes on from DATEMX010000181.1 coordinate 4,986, forward strand.
CCAACCTTGGCGAGGTCGCGCACGCTCTGCAGAGCGGTGCATCCCGAGACGGGTAACGCGGCCGCCTCGGCGAACGTGAGATCGACCGGCTTGGCTGCGCAGTGGTCTTCGGGCAGGCACGCGTAGTCGGCAAAGGTGCCGGTGCCGCCGACGTCGCAGTTTCCGAAGACTTCGTCGCCTACCTTGAAGCGGGTGACCTTCGGCCCCACGGCTTCGACGACGCCGGCGGCATCCCACCCCGCCACGGGCACTTTGGGTGCCGAGAAACCGAGGCCCATGAGCCGCACCATGTACGGCCTTCCGGTCATCAGGTGCCAGATGCCGGGATCGACCCCCGCCGCGCGCACCCGGATGAGCACGGATTGGTCGGCAGGCGCGGGCTTTTCCCGATCGACCAGGCGGAGGTTCTCGAGGGGACCGTAGGTTGTTTGAACGAGCGCTTTCATGGTTTGGGCGATGGGTTCATATCTAGAACACCAGACGGTCCGAAAACGTCCAATGATTCAGCAGCGACCTTTCGCGAGGGCCGGGCGGACGTTGAAGGTCACCCCGAGGTCGATGCCTTGCAGGTGAGCGGACGGCTCTCGATGCCTGAAAGGAAACTTAGCATAGCAAATAGCGCTTCGATCGGAGCCACCCGTACGCGGGGCGGACACGCCGCGGTGCCTATTTCGGCCCGACGTCGGTGTGCGCCGCGGCCGCAGGCATCGTGTTCTTGAGCTTCGAGCACTCGGCGGCGAAGACATCCCCACCGGAACGCTGCATGAAGAAGTTATCCTTCACCTCCGCGGACGCTGACGCCTGGCAGGTGCCGAGCTGGATCGCGTTGTCGACGAAGTTGTTGTGAAAGATCTTATTCATGCTCGAGGCCTCGACCATGAGCCCATAGGTGTTGTTGTGCACGAACGAGTTGCTGATGGTCGCGCCCGTGCCCTCGTTGAAGTGGAAAGCGCAGTGGGACGCCGATACGTCGATGTGGTCGAAGACGGGCGCCGACGCCGCCCCGCTGACGACGATGGTGTCGGGGCCGCCGGGGCCCTTGCCCTTGTCGAAGAGCGAGTTGGTGATCTTCGGTGAAGCAGAGATGATTTGGACGGGTTTTTCGCTCTGCGTCGCGCCCCTGCCGTGGAACACGCCGTGGTCGATGGTCCCCGTCGACGCCAATTTCAGCTCCATGTCGGAGTACTCGGTGAGCACGTGGTCGATCTGGTAGGTCGATCCCGCCTTCGTTTCGAGCGAGATCTTGGCGTCGCGCACCTCGCCGTAGGTCATCACGAGCGAGCCGCCCTGGTCGATGACGATGCCCTGCCAATTGGCCATCGCCCCGTGCGCCGACGCCTCGAACTTCGCGGGCATCGCCATCGTGCCTTCGACACGCAATGTCCCTTGCACGACAATCGAAACGTTCTTGCCCGCCGCCGCGGAAACGACAGCGCCCGCGCAAACCGACGTGATCGTGTTCGCTGCGATGGTCTTGGTGGCCGCGAGCGCGACGTTGCCGCAAAGCTCTTCGTCGGCCTTGGCGCGCCCCGCGTCAGCGCCCCCGACGGCGACACCCGCCCCGCCACCGGCGCCCACCGCTGATCCGCCGCCACCACCCGACCCGCCTGCGCCCGCGCTCGTCGAGCTACCGGTGCCCGTGCTCGTCGTATTGCCCGTTCCCGTGCTCGTCGTGTTGCCCGCTCCCGTGCTGGTAACCGTCCCGCTGCCACCGCTCCCACCCGTCGTCGAGCTGCTGCTGGTACCGCTGCTCGTGCTACTACCGGACCCAGGCGCACCGGTCGAGTTGTCAGCACCGCAGGCCAATCCGACGAGCGAAGCGAAAACGCAGATAGAAAGACGGCGCATGGATTTCATCCTCCGAAAAGTGCCAGACGAGCTTAGCCTTCTTCGATCGCCGCGCCCAGTCGCCGCGATGCTCATTCGAGCGAAATCGGAGCGTTTTCTCGAGTACGCCGACGTCAGTCCGGGAAAAAACCGCTCTCAGCGCATCTCGAGCCGACTTGATGTCGCTCACCCGCCTAAGGCGGGTGACTACAGTGCCTGCGATAGGATGGGGGCTAATTCGAAACCGAGCACCGTCGCCTCGTCGGCGGGTCCCCTCGATGCTGCAGCAGCCGCGCAGGCCTGCGAACGAGGCGACGGCGCTGCTTGCACCGCCGCCGGCTTTTGTTACGCCCTCGGCACCGACGGAGCGGCCAAGGACGCAACGCGCGCGCTCGAGTTGTTCGAGCGCGGCTGCAAGGATGGCGATGGGCAGGGTTGCGTGGCCGCCGGCCTAGCGCATCGAATCAAAGGACCGGAGCTCGACGAGGGCCGTGCGGCAGAGTTCTTCGCAACCGGCTGCAACGCCGGCGTCGCCCGCGGGTGCACGGCTCTCGGCACCATGTACGAATTGGGCCTTGGCGTCGAGGTCGACATCAATCGCTCGATCGTCTTGTACATGAAGGCCTGCGTCGGCGGCGACGGTGAAGATTGCACAAGTTTCGGCATGACTTGCCTGCGTGCACGACCACAAGCCCCTGCGACGGCCGTCGAGTTTTTCCAGCTCGGATGCGACCGCGGCAATTTGCGGGGGTGCTCCAATCTCGGCGTGCTTTACGACAATGGAGACGGCGTTACGCCGGATCACCAGAAGGCTGCCACACTCTTCGAGCACGCCTGCAAAGATGGCCGAGGTCAAGCGGAAGCATGCGGCGCCTACGGCCACCTTTTGGCAGAAGGCACGTGGGTACCGAAGGACATCCCCAGGGCGGCCAAGCTGTTCACCGACGCCTGCAAACAAGGTGTATTTCTCGCATGCGAAGATTTTGGCATCTTGCTCGAGCGAGCTGAGAGCATACCAGTCGATCACGCTCGTGCGGTGGGGTCATTTCAGAGAGCCTGCCGCGGTGGCATCGCCACCGCCTGCGCGAGGGCCCGCATGGTTTCCGGCGCGTTCGGCGTCAGGCCCAGCCAATAGCAAGCGGCAATCCAAATTCGGAAGCCAAGGGGACCTGGGGCGCGCTCCAGCGGCGAGCCTCGTCCGCAAGCGCCGCGAATTTGCGTGCTGCCGCGGCCCCATCTGGCATCGGGAGGTTACGCCAGTGAAAACCTCGATGGGCAGCCTGATGGAGGCACGCGATCACCCCGCGCACACGAAGCGCCAGGCGTCGAGGAGCTTCTCGGGGCGGACGGTCTTCGATGGCATCCGAGTGGGCCACGAGGAGACGCTTCAACGCGAGCGCGGCCATGGGTGAATGCTTCGAAGAAAAAGCCGCTCTCAGCGCAACGATCCCATTTCGCTGAACAGCGGGTAGATGGCGCCATCCTTCAGCGTGATGGCGCTCTCTTGCCCCGCGCGGCGGATCTTCATGGCGAGGCCGTTCATGTGCGGCGTGTTGATGATGCTGGTGACCTCGGCCGACTTCATGCCGCTCACCGGCTTGCCGTCGAGCCAAACGATCTGATCGCCGGGCTTGAGCCCGCCCCGGCCGGCGGGTGACTCGTCGTATAGCCGCGTGACGAAGGCCTCGCCGATGCGAAGCTCGTAGTAGAAACCGAGGCCCAGTCGAGCGTGCGCGGGCTCGAAGGCGATGCGCACCTTGGCTCCTGAATCGCACTCGACCTCGACCTCGCCTGATTGAACCGACTCCTCGTCGATCGTCCCAATCTCTTTGACACCGATGGGATGATCGTTGATGGCCTTCGAATCCCACAGCTCGACGCGAAAGCGGTCGGTGTTTTTGATCCGAAAGTTGCCCGCTGGGCCGTCGGGCCAGGTGGGCGCCAGCGTTCCACTCTGAACCGGCGTCTTCAAGAGCAACTTGCCGTTGACGAAAAGCACGGCATACGGATCGGGCGTCCCGCGCCCGAGATCCCCGCCCCACTTGCGACCGTCTCTGGTCTCCTGTGGGACAGACGCACTTTTGAAAGCGATCCACTTCACGCCGCTCGACGGCGCGTCGAGCTCGCGACCCGTGCTGGCACGGACGGGCGCCTGCAGTTCGGGGTAAACGGCGGCGCAACCCGTACCGACGATCAGGGCCACGATCCAGCAAGACCACGGACGAAGTGACATGGGTGGGGAAAGGTATCACAATCGCGACGCCCGCGGACGCGCGAACGCACCCGCGCCGTACGGGAGGCGCGACGACCGGGAGGCGGGAGGCGCCAGAAGAGCTCGCCCCCATTTTTCGAGGAGCACGAACGAATCGGTACTTGTCCTTCGCGGCGCGGACGTCATACCTATGGAGAAGCGCCCAATGCTCGATCGTCGGTCCTTCGGCGTGAGAGCTCGTTCAACGGCGAGAAGCAGAGCGGAGAGACAATGAATTACGGACTTACCTTGGTCGATGCGTGGCGGTCGGTCGTTCCGCTCACGTTGGGCGCGATGGCTCTGGCGATGATGAAGTGGCTTTCGAATCATTGGGCGGCGCGAACGGCCGCGAGAACGGTGCACGTCGTTTCCCGAATGCGTCGGCCCCGCTAGCTCGGTCTCTCTTCGCAGCGCCGTCTTCCCTCCAACGGCTCCCCCGCTCGGTTGGATTGGAGCTGTTCGACTCTCCGACGCATGGTATGCGAAGTGCAACCAGCAGATCCCAACGCACGCGACGATCACCTACCTGAAGCGGTCGCACGAAGCTCCCCGCGACCGGGAGGAAAAGATGGCAAGACTCTTCGGCTTCGTCGGTAATCGAGCAGATCTCGGGGCGAGGGTCCTCGAGCTCGAAAGCAAACCGCTCAAAGTGGTGGCCAAGGGCACGACGCTAGGCTGGGGGCTTGGATTTTATCAGGCGGGCGAGGTGCTCCTTCGGCGCCGCCCCATCGACGAACGCCCTGAGATCGACGTCGCCGCGCTCGCGAAAGATCTGCGGGCCGACGTGCTCATCGGACACGTCCGCGCGGCGACGGTCGGCAACCTGCGAACGGAAAACACCCATCCGTTCCGGTATCGACAGTGGCTCTTTGCTCACACTGGGACGATCGACGGATATGGCAACGTTCGCGAGAGGCTCGCCGAGTCGCTCCCCG
>DATEMX010000182.1:0-2297 GCA_035275365.1 Polyangiaceae bacterium
GCGCTTCGTCAACCGGACAAGCTCCTGCCGTTCGTCGTCCGAAATAATCAGCGGGGTCTTCGGTCGTCCCGTTCGCGGCATGTCATCAGTAGATCAGGGACGATGACTTATGGCAATAATTTCTGGTCCATGGGACTAGGAACTAGGTGGTTCCGACAGCCTCGCCGTATTTTGCGCTAGGTCTTGGTCACTTGGGATGATCGTGATCTGCTCCTGCCAAAGTCTGCAGCGGTAGTGTTAGGGTGCCTGCATGCCCGCGCGGGTCCGAACCATGCTTGCCTGACCCGTGCGAACGAAGCCTCGCATGGGTCGATCCAGATCGACGATGAACGCGACGACGCAGGCCACGAGGAAAGGCATCGCCGCTGCTTCGAGGGTAAACCGCCGGTTACCCCGGCCCGCGGCGTGCCCGGTGGCCCATGCCGCCGTCGAGGCGATGAGCACGAGCAGCACGAACACCGTTTCGGGGACGCGATTCTCGAGCGCGACCAATCGCTTCTCGTCGAGATCGATGAGGTCGTTGAGCGACGACACGAAAAGACCGACGGAGACCGGATGCTCGTTCTTCGCGCTCGCCAAGACGGCTTCTGCCCAGAGGTCTTTCTGAATCTCGCGACCTGTGGCTTCTGCGCGATCGGCGCGCTCTCGATTGCGGTCGTAGAATTCGATCCGCACGTCGATGTAGCGGCGTAGCAATGCCGTCACGCGCGCGCGCTCTGGTTCGGGCAAAAGCTCTCGCCTCAGGTACGTCGTCCCGATGGCGTTCGCTTCGTCGAGCAAGACTTGCTTGCGAGTTTCGTATCGGTTCGCCGCCATGGAGAAGCTGAAGCCGAGCAAGAGCGCGAGGAGGCCCAAGATGGCCGCCTCGAGCGTGGAGAGCAGCGAGAGCGCGCTCGCCTCGAGGGCCAAGGAGCGCCGCCTTGCTGCGCGAAAGCCGAGCTCCGTTGCGACGAGCAGCGTGCCGAAGACGGCGAAGAACACGGCGCCCGGTTCCTTGAAAACGAACATGATGCCAATTAGCACTACTGTCGCAGATTTCTCGCTACCCGATCGATCGTCGGAGCGGGTGAGCGTGGCAGCGCTTCGCCTCGGAAAGGTCGACCGAGACGCGGCGAGGGGTAGGATGTCGCGCGCAATCCCGCTAGGATGCTGCGCGCAATCGCGGTTCGAAACCTTTTGCTTGGAGCAAGCCATGAAAATCCGAACTTTGTCGTTGGGCGCCGTTCTCGCCATGACCGCTCTCGTCGCTTGTGAAGGAGACGATTCTCAACCCGGTACCGGACCCACTTCGTCGGGGGCGAGCGGATCGGCCAGCAGCGGTAGCGGAGGTAGCGGCGGGACCACGTCCGGCGCGGGCGGCACGGGAGGTAGCGCTACCTCATCGGGCAACGGCGGTTCGGGTGGTGCAACGGGTACCGGCGGTGCGGGCGGTGCCGTGACCGACTCCGGCGGCGGTGGTGCGGGCGGTTCGGGCGGCGCGAAAGACGGCGGCGGTAGCGACGCGGCGAAGTCGCAGCTCAGCTTCTTCATTACGAGCGCCGGTCTGCCGGCGGGCGGCAACCTTGGTGGTCTCGCTGGCGCCGACACGCTTTGCAAAACGCTGGCTACGGCCGTTGGCGCCGGCGATCGCACATGGAAGGCGTACCTCAGCACGAGCGGGGCCGACACGATCAACGCGAAAGATCGCATCGGTACGGGGCCCTGGTACAACTCGAAGGGCACCAAGATCGCCGACAACGTTGCCCAGCTCCATGACGGCAACGGTATGAGCAATACCATCAACCTCGCGAACGGGCTCGACGAGAAGGGAATGCCGGTTCCCATCGCCAATCCCAACGAGCACGACATCATGACGGGCTCGAACCAAGACGGAACCGCGCTACCGGCGACGCCCGATCGCACATGCATGAACTGGACGAGCAGCGCGAGCGGTACCGTGGGCGTTCAAGTCGGCCATTTCAACAAGGCCGGCGGCGGCGATGTTCCTGATTCGTGGAACTCGGCCCACGCGAACACCAGGGGTTGCTCGCTCGCCGATCTCAAGATGACCGGGGGAGCGGGCCGTATCTATTGCTTCGCCGCCGACTGACGTCGGCGCGTTTCCCGGCTGGGGACGGACGCGGCGGCATCGAATCGGCCGATTTGACCTTTCCCGGAGGGGCAAGCTTTGCAAGACTGCCGGCAAACGGGCCCAAAGCCTCCTTCGAACCATGAAACTCGATAGCTGTTTGCAGTTGGTCGAAACGCAGCTCGATTTTCGTCCCGATCTCGTGCTCGATTTTCTCCTCCGCTTCTCG
>DATEMX010000183.1:0-4097 GCA_035275365.1 Polyangiaceae bacterium
CTCTGCCACCGCCCCAACCTGAACCATCGTTGCGTTATCGCCTTGCTACCCCGAAACGATCACGGAATTTGCGCCGTCACTCCCGCCAGGGCCGCGCCCGCGGCCCGCGGCACCTCGTAGACCGGCGTGCCGGGGTCGAACTCGAAGCGATAGTTGGTGAGCGGGAACGTCAACTCGACCTCGCCCATGGCAAAAAATGGGCCAATGAGTCGTACTTGCAGGCGAGCCGTGACGAATGCGTCGATCCACAACATGCTACTGTCGCGTCCTCGCCCTGCGATCGCCGACGGCGTTCCGGACGCCCGCACGGTTCCCACATCGAAGCCCGCGCATGGGAGAGCATCGACGCGATCGATCACGCGGAGCTGCACAGGACAACCAGCGGCGCGCGCGGCCATCCAACTAAAATCAGTCGTGCCCGCTCGATCGATGCGGGTGACCCTCTCGCCGTGCAGGAAACCGAGACGTAGGCGCGGCGCCACGACCGACCCGGTGACCCAGCGCACTTCGGTGTCGATCTCCTTGGTGTAGGCGAAGACGGGAGCAATTCCATTGCGGATACCGAGCCCGACGGAAGCGCCCCAGCCAACTGTGCCGGCGCTATCCGGATCTCGGGGAAGCGCGTTGCTCGGAGGGGTAGGCGGTGCCGGAGCAATGGGTAGCGGTGCTGGGGCATCGACGGGCGCGACCTCTCGCTGCTCGGGCCCTTCGACCTGCCCGCGCAGGGCCAATGCAGCAACGAACGCAAGGGCGGGCGCGAGCTCGGAGCACGAGGGCGCAGTGATTTCGCGCACGTAGTCAGTACCGTCGGGGCGCCGGAGCCGAAGAACGCCCTCGAATGCGGCCTCGGTGGCGCGAATGATCACGACGATGTCCGCCCCCGGTGCGGGGGCGGTCACGAGATTGAGGGCGGGCGCCCGTTGCTCGACGATCCGAGCGAATTCCGGGCCGCTCGGGCACGTCGGGCTAGCCTGGTACGAGAAGCTCGTTTGGACGATCTCGGAACCGCGGGCGTCACGCGCGAGCAAGGACGTCAACGTAGAGACGACCAGCGCCACCGGGGTGTTGCGGCTCTCTCGTCGATCCGTCATGTGCCTCTAGCATACTCACGATGGCTCGCCGGCCGCGAGCACGGAGCGGTCCCCAGCGCATCGTCGAACGTCAGAATTTGGCTGTCGGGGTTGGCGCCGAAGAGCTCGCCTCGCACGAGGCCGAGGAAGACGAGCGCGTGGCCACGAAGGCCGGACGGCTTCTCGTCGCTATCCGAGTGACCGAACCTGACGATCGGGCGCAATGGAGGCCTCGGGAAACGTCATCGTGAGGCGCATGCCGCGGCCGCGCTGCGTATGAACGGCGATCGCTCCGCCGAGTTCGTGGACGGCGGAGCGCAGCGCCCCGAGCCCCACTCCCCGCCCCGAAAGACTGGTGACTTCGGAGGCGGTCGACACGCCGTCGACGAAGAGAAGCGCCAGCAGTTCCTGCTCGGAGAGCGCGCCCTTGTGGGCCGCCGCGTGTGTCTGAAGTTTGGCGAGCTCGACGCCTTGGCCGTCGTCTTCGACCTCGATGATCACCTTCGAGACGTCGCGCCGCGCGCGCAACGTCACCGTTCCCGTCTCGGGCTTGCCCGCCGAGCGACGATGCTCGGGTGGCTCGATGCCGTGATCGACGGCGTTGCGAACGGCGTGCACGAACGCGCCCCAGAATTTGGCCCAATGCCGGCCGTCGAGGCGCACCTCGTCGTGCTCCACGCGCGCGGCGATCTCTTTGCCGAGGCGCCTACCGATTTGCGTCGCTTGCTCGGCGAAGTGATGGAGGCGACGCTCGACTGGCTCGAGCCTGAGCTCGTGGACCATGCTGACCAGAGCCTCGCGGGGCGTTCCGTTCCGCAGGGCGCTTTCCAGTTCGGCGTGGCGTTCCGGCGATACCTCGATGACGCGTCTTCGCTGGCCGAGCAAGCGGTCGACTTCGGCGACGAGGCGCGACCAACGATACTTCAGCTGTTCTAGGTGAGCCGGCTGCGGGAGCGCGTGCTCGTCGTCGATGCGCGACTCGAGCGCGTGGCAGATCTCCGCGATGCTCTCCACCCCGAAGATGGCGGCGTTTCCCTTCAAGGTGTGCAGCGACCGTTTGACCTCGATGAGGCTCGCCGGCCCCGGCGCAAGCACGAGCGAGACCATCGCGCTGGCCTCGTCGAAGAAGGCCACGAACCCCGAGCGATCTGCCAACATACGCTCGAAGAGCGCAAGCAGCTCCCGCTTCTCTTGCTGTACGCTCGCGTGATCGAGCTCGCGTGTGACGTCGGAGACCACGATCAAGAATCGGCCGCTCTCGCCCGAACGGATGGGTTCGTAGGAAAGCCTGTAGTGCTTGGAGTCTCGGCTGAGGCGCTTCGGGAGCTGCTCGGCCGCCACGTCGAAGGGGAGAATGTCGTCGACGACTTGCTGCCACGCGAGTTGTGTAGTCGCGGCGAACGAGCCCGCTCCTCGCCCGAGATAGTCGAAGAACCGCTGACCGGCGGTGGCCGGTCCGAACCAGTTGAGAAGGGCAGTCGAGCACTCGGACGAGATGAGGCCCTCGCGGTCGCTGATGAACAACCCCTGGGTCACGTTGTCGAGAACGAGGCGCATCTCGGCGTTCTTGCTGGAGAGCTCGCAGGTGCGCTCTTCGACGCGTGACTCGAGCGTGCGGTTCAGCGAGGCCAGCGACGCGGTCGCCAGAGAACGCTCCGCGGCCGTCACCTCGAGGCGATCGATCATCGTGTTCGTGAGATCGGCCAACGTTCCTACTTCGTCTCGTTGAAAGAGCGGGACGCGACCAACGCGCGAGACGTCGCCCTGCGCCGTGATCTGCTTCATGACCCGCGCCATTCTCCCGACCGGATCGGTGATGGTCGTCGCCAGGAAGATCGCACAGAGAATCGCAAAGAGCGCGATGCCTCCGTAGAACACTCCGACCACGACCAAGAGGTGCGCGCGGGTGACGGTGCCCGAGGCCATCGAGAAGGTGAGCGCCGTCATGTAGAAGGTGGGCGCGAGCGAAATGCAGAGGCTATAGAGCGCGAGCCGCGTTCCGATCGAAATGGGGGTGCCCGCCACGCCGATACCGCGCCGACGAGCCGCGAGGGAGAGCTCGCCGACGAGCGGCGCCGAGAGCCACGCCGCGATGCTGTGAGCGATCGGCAAAGGACCCAGCGTCATCGCTCCCAGGAAAAACGAATCGGAGAAGGTCGGGCCGCGACCGCTCCTCGCGATGACCACGCCGAAGATGAGCACCCACTGGAGCGACCACAAGAGCGCCATACGCTGAGGCCACTTGTGGACTGTCCGCACAATCATTCGAATTGCGTCGTTGGATTGCTCACTTGTTGCCTGGACATGCAGCCAGTGTTGGAGCGGCCACGCGAGCATGATCACCGCGGCGACCCACGCGGTCATGACGACGGCGATCGTCTCGACGCACGTCTCGAGGAGCGGCGCTCCCCCGCCGTTCACGTCGACGAACGCCGGAACGACGAGGCATTTGAAAGCCACGTCCATGACGCCAAGCGTCGCGAACACCGCCACGACGAAGCCGTATTTGCGCCGATATCGACGTTCGAGCCAAGACGGGGCCTCTTCGCCCCGGCGCTGGTTCACGAACTACCCCTCCCCACACGCGCTGCCAAACGAAGAAGAAGGCCCACTGTCCACCCCGGGGAGCTCCTCGCCAACTTGGTCGAACCGAGCGCCACATTGTATACGAATCTAGCACTACTGCCGCAAACTTTGGCAGGAGCAGATCACGATCATCCAAAATGGCTGAGGCCCAACGTAAAATACGGCGAGGCTGTCGGAACACCTAGCATTACTGTCTGAGTCTTGGCATCGGCAGATCGCGATCAGCAGGTTTGGCGGCGACCCAACTCAAGTTACGGCGAGGCCGTCGGAACCACCCGATCAACGCAAAGTGAGCCGCCACGTTTGGCCAGCCTCGCTCCGCTGATGCGAGAATTCTGCCTGTTCGGTCAGATTGAGTGGCCTAATGGCCGCTACGATGATCTGGTAGCGAGAAATCTAGGCGGTAGTGCTAGTTTGGAGTCGATGACCGTTTCAAAGGCA
>DATEMX010000184.1:0-7551 GCA_035275365.1 Polyangiaceae bacterium
GCCGGCGGGCAGCTTGACGGTCGATGACGTACGCGGGCTCACGCTCTCTGCCGAGCCCAAGGGCGACGCGAGGCGAGGAGAGACGGGAGCAGAGTCGGGCGCCTTCGAGCTCCCCCTCGTTCTCGACCAGGGGCAGATGTCGCCCGCCGTCAAAGAGGCGCGCTCGATGCGCAGGCGTGGCGCGGTTTGTGTTACCCCCACCGGTCACACCGTCATCGCCATGGCGACGAGCGAGAGCGACGAGGCCGGCGTGGTCGCCTTGCAGCGGGTCGGGTGCACCCGCGCGGTCGCGCTCGACCGCGGGTCCCACAGGTCTTCGTTTCTACATCGCGTGGGTGGAGGTTCGCCGCCCCTGGCTCGATACGAAGAATCCGTCCTATACGCCATCAGCCGGCCCATTGTCGCCCGAGCATACCGCTTGCCGCCGCCCTGAGCTATCGCCGCGGGCGCTGGTTGCGCAAGAGCTCGACGCCCTCAAATCCGGTGTCCCTATCGACCCGGGAAAACGCTGTGCTCGCCCGTCGAATCCCGCGACGAGGCGCTTCCATTTTCTTTTCCGTCGCTTACGAAGCCTCCTGTTGAGGTCGTTCCCGACCCACTCTTGACGCCGCTAGGGCTGTCGACGGTGGCGACTCCATCGACTTCCCCGGCCCCCTCGTCGGCGTCATTCTTCTCTTCTGGGCGATGGTAGCGAGGGGGTTGCCCAGGTCCGGCGTAGTCCGTCCAGGTGGCGTTTGTCGCTCGGACATCGAGGTGCACGAACGACGAGTTCGGATAGTACCCGACGCCGACGTTTCGAAATGTTCGACAGAAGTCGCGCAAGGTTTCATTGGAAACGCCGCGAATGGCGAAGTCGAGCGCCCGACCGTGGTTGTGGTTCGAGTGGGGCGTATATTGGCGCGGCGAAAACGGTCGGAAGCCGCTCACCACCTGGATGTCGCGCCCGCCGAAATGGTCGCTCACCATGGCGACGAGCGTGACGAGGCGGGGATCGATGGGGTGGGCCGAGCCGTCGTGGAACCGCAGGAACCGTGAAAACTCCGCCAGCGTGTTGGCGATCAGGTGCCGGCGTCGATCGAGCACCCGCGTTTGGAGTGTCTCGGTGCCACGAACGAGCCGGATGACACCCGGACGGACGCCCTTCTTGCTCCAGACGGCGTTCGCGACAGAGGCCTTGGTGTCGACCGCACCTTTTGCGGGAATGGCGAGGGTGTCGCCGGCCTTGATGCCTTGCCCAGGCGCGAGGCCATTGGTCGCCCGCAGCGATTCGATGGTGACGCCGTAGCGGCGCGCAATGCCCCCGACGGTGTCGCCGCGCCGCACGGAGTGGGTGGATGGAGGCGCGTCCGCCGCGCTTGCTCGCGCCGCAAAGCCGCCGAGACCGATGAGCACGGCCGCCGTGAGCAGTGATTTCCTGAGCCGTCGATGCATGAAAATTAGGCCTGGAACGTCCTTCGAACTACGAAATCAGCACGCTTATGTAAAGCGGTTTTTTGACTCGCTCTCACTACGAGTGCAACACTTCGCTGAGAATGGCGGAAGGAAAGAATCTCGTCGGGGTCGACATCGGCTCGAGCTCGATCAAAGTCTGCCTGCTGCGAGACGGGCGCAAGGGGCTCGAGCTCGTGCGGGTGGGCTTTGCGTCGCTCCCTCCGCAGACGATCGTCGACGGGCACGTCATGAATAGCTCGGCCGTGGTCGAAAGCTTGTCGCGCATTTTTCACGACAAGAAGATCAAGCAGCGCGACGTGGCCATGAGCGTGTCGGGCCAGTCGGTCATCATCCGCAAGATCACCGTTCCCATGATGACCGCCGCTGAGCTCGCCGAACAGATTCAGTGGGAGGCCGAGCAGCACATTCCTTTCGACATCAAGGACGTCCAAATCGACTACGAGGTGCTGCGCAAACGCCCGGAGGCGAGCCAGATGGACCTCTTGCTCGTCGCCGCCAAGCGCGACGAGATACAAGACTACGCTCAGCTCGCGCGCGACGCGAAGTTGAAGCCGCAGGTCGTCGACATCGACGCCTTCACCATTCAAAACGTGTTCGAGCTCTCACGCGGGCTGCCTCCCGATCAGACCGTGGCCATCATCAACGTGGGCGCCAGCCTCTCGACGCTCAACATCATCGCGCGCGGCGTCTCTACGTTCACGCGCGACATCGCCAACGGCGGTAGTTTCATCAGCGAAGAAATTCGCAAACGTCTCGGCATCGGTTTCGAACAAGCCGAAGCCATGAAGTGCGGGCTCCCCGAGGCGGGCCCGGTGCCGCCGCAAGTTTCGGAGATCATGGATGGCGTCATCGACTCCATCGCGGGCGAGATACAGCGTTCGCTCGACTTTTTCATGGCGACCAGCGGCGAGGCAGAAATAGCGCGCATCTTCATTACCGGCGGGACATCGAAGATCCCGATGTTGGCGAGGGCCATCGAGCGCCGCTCGCGCGTGGCCGTCGAGGTGTTCTCTCCTCTCGAGAAGATCGCCGTCGATGCGTCGTCGGTCGATCCGGCGCTGGCGGCGCAGCTGGGCGCGCAGCTCTCGGTTGCCCTCGGCCTTTCGATGCGCAAGGACCGGGAAAAGCGATCATGATTCGCGTCAACCTTCTGCCGCAGAAGCGCGAGACGAAGTCTCGAACCGAGACCGATCAAACCTGGTTGCTCGTCGTCTTGGGCGTGATCACCGTCGAGATCGTCGGACTGTTCCTCTACCACCAGATCAAACGCGACGAGCTCGCCAAACACGTTCATACCAACGCCGAGCTCACGAACCAGATCGAGGCCATCAAGAAGACGGTCGCGAACCACGGCGAAATCAGAGCGCAGCTCGAGGTCTTGCGGGCGCGCGAAGACGCCATCTCCAAGCTACAAGGAGCGCGCACGGGCCCCACGGCGGTCTTGCTCGAGCTGTCGCGCGTGCTCACCAGCGGACACGGGCCCACGGTCGACGCCGACGTGCTCGCTCAACTCAGGCGCGACAACCCCGCCGCCGTCTATAACCCGGCTTGGGACTCGCGCCGCTTGTGGCTCACGGCGTTCCAAGAGGCCGACCGCACCGTCCGCATCGACGGCATGGCGCGCGACGGCGACGACGTGTCGGAGCTCGCGCGCCGGCTCAACCTTTCGGTCTACTTCGCCGACGTGAAGCTCTTGCCCGCGGCCAAGTCCCTCGATCCCGACAGTAAGGTCGAATTGGTGCGCTTCCAACTCCAGGCGAAGGCGAGGTACTGACGTGGCGGCCCCTTTCTCCGAACGACTCCCCCTCGCCGCAAAGATCGGCGTAGGCTTCATCCTCGCGGGTCTCACGGCCGTTTGCTATTTCGTCATCTTCTTCGGCGAGGTGTCGGACGCCATCTCCAGGCAAAAGAAGCAAGAGCAGTCGCTGAAGGCCGATCTCGGCCAGGTCAAGCTGAGCGAGACCGAGTACCATAAAGACCTCGCCGAGCTGACCGATCGCCAGCAGAGGCAGCGCGAGCTCAACAAAGTGCTCCCCGAGACGACCGAGTATCCCGCGTTCTTGTCGGCGGTGCAGGGCGTGGCCAACGTCTCCGGCGTTTCGCTGCAAGGGTGGGCGCCGCAAGACGAGGTGGTGCAGAAATTCTTCGCGCGCGTTCCCATGAGGCTCAGCCTGATCGGGCGCTACCACCAGA
This sequence comes from Polyangiaceae bacterium, assembly GCA_035275365.1. Classification (GTDB taxonomy): domain Bacteria; phylum Myxococcota_A; class Polyangia; order Polyangiales; family Polyangiaceae; genus DASWDH01. The sequence goes on from DATEMX010000184.1 coordinate 3,646, forward strand.
TCGCGAAATTCTTCTACGGTGTCGGGCAACTCGACCGCATCATCAACATCGAGAACATCGCCTTCGCGCAGCCCAAGACGCAGGGCGAAGAGGTTTTGCTCAAAGTCGATTGTTTGGCCACTGCCTTTCATACGCTGCCCACACCGGGCGCCAAGTCCGCGGGGAAGCCGTGACCACGCGCGCTCCGCGAGGGCCCTTCGGCGGCGTCGTCCGCCTTTTGGCAGCCGTCGCCTTTTCGTTCGTCGCTGCTTGTGGCAGCGGTGGCCCTACGCCTAGTCCCTTCGCCAACGTGGATGCCGGCAAGGCGCCGCCACCGCCGCAGCGCGGCCCCGGGGCAGCCCCCGAAGCGCCGGCCGCGTCGTTCACGGTGCCCAAGGTGGAGTTTCACGAAGACGACTTCGCCGAGACCGAGAAGAGCCGCGACCCGTTCCATTCGTTCGCCATGGCGTTTTCGGAGCAGAGCAAGACGCGCATCAAGTCGCAGAGGCAAGTGCTCCTCGATCACTTCGCCATCGACGATCTCAAGCTCATCGGCCTGGTGACGCGGACCGACACCCCGAGAGCGATGCTCGTCGATCCGAGCGGCCGAGGTTGGGTCGTCATCAAAGGGCAATTCATTGGCCGGCCCGAGATCGTGCATACGGGCGGTCCGGGTGGCGTCGACTACGAGCTCAATTGGCGGGTCGACCGTATCCGCGAGGGAGATCTCGTTCTCGTGCGCGAAGACCCTGCGCACGCCGATGTCGCTCCGGTCACGCGCGTCATCGCGTTGCGCGCGCCCGGGCCTGCCGAGTCGATCCAGTAGACGATTTATTTTGTGCCACGAATTTGTTCGTGGACTCGTCAAAAAGCTACGCTCCCGACACGACGGCAGGTTGCCGATTGAAGGCGGACATGAGCAAGTGGATCTCCGATAGTGCGCTGTTTGCGCTGGTTCTCGCGTTGCCCGCTTCTACGGCAGCCGCTTCGCTGAATCACGTCGCGAGCGTCAAGGTTTCGGCCCACCCCACGCCGAACGGCGGCGCGGGCACCGACATCATGATTGCCACCTCCGAGGCCGCTCGGTACTCGGCGCGTCTCACCGATGGAGGAAGGCGGCTCTTGGTCGACATCTCCGATGCCGACGTGACCTTCGAGGACTCGGGCCAGAGCGACCGCACCGGTGTCGTTGCGTCGGTGTTGACGCAAGCCTTTCGCTCGGCCAATAGCTCCGTCGTTCGGGTGGCGGTCAACCTCGCCGAGCCCGTTACCTATCGCATTCGGCCGGGGCAGGGGGGCCTCGTCTTGTCGCTCGCGCCCGAAGGCGCCGGCGACAAGACGGCGAGCGCTCGAAACGAAGCAACACCTCCGGCGCCTTCTGCGTCGCGCATTCAAGACATCCGCTTCGTTCACACCAAAAGCGCCGACACGGTTACCATCGATCTCTCGGCGGCGAGCGAGTTCACGCTCTCCAACGGCGTGCAAGGAAAGTCGCGGGTCGAGGTCCGAGGCTCGAGCCTGCCCAAGGAGCTCGAGCGCACGCTCGACCTCTCGTCGGCCAGCACGCGGGTGCGCGCCGTGTCGGCATACAAGAGCGGCGACAAGGTGATCCTCGAGGCCGACCGCGCGAACGACGTCGCTGCACGCGTGACGGCAGAGGGCACGTCGCTCGTATGGACTTTCTCTCGTCCGGGCGACGCGAATTCGAGCGACACCGGCGTGGGCCCCGACGGGGGCGCGGCGCGCAAGACGCGAACGGTTGCGCGCGAACCGGCCGTGCTCGGAATCCCCGCCGTCGAAACGACTTGGACCGAAGGCGGGCCCGCGCGTGGGGCCGAAGGCGCGGTCGTGCGCCCTCGCAGCGGAGACGCGATCACCGAGACGCGCAGCGCGCCCGCCGAAGCGGGGGCCTTTTTGCCCGCGCTCGCCGCGCAAGCGCAAGGAGCGCCCGCGCCGGGGCAAGGTCGCTTCACGGGGCGGCGCATCGATCTCGATCTCAAGGATGCCGACATCCACAACGTCCTGCGCCTCTTGGCCGACGTCGGCCGCGTCAACGTCATCACGGCCGACAACGTGGCGGGCGCCGTCACCATACGCATGCGCAACGTCCCCTGGGACCAGGCGCTCGAAGTCGTGCTGCAGTCGAAGGCTCTCGGGATGGTGCGGCAGGGCAACCTTCTTCGCGTGGCGCCCCTCGCCGAGCTCGAAAAGGAACGCGAGATGGCCATCGCGCGGCGCAAGCAGGAGCTCGAGCTCGCTCCCGTGGAGACCCGCCTCGTCCCCGTTTCGTACGCGACGGCCGCGGAAATCCAGTCGCGGGCTAGAGAGATGCTCTCATCGCGAGGGCACATCGCCGTCGACGATCGCACCAACGTCCTCATCGTGCGCGACGTTGCCGGCAACCTCAACCAGGTCGAGGAGCTCGTCCGCTCGCTTGACACGCAAACGCCGCAGGTGCTCGTAGAGGCGCGTATCGTCGAGGCAACCAGCCGCTACCTTCGCGATGTCGGCATTCAATGGGGTGGTGACGCGACGTTCTCCCCGGCCACCGGCAACCCTACCGGTCTCGCGTTTCCGTCGGCGGTCGGGGTCACCGGCGGAGCAACGGACGCGCAGACGCCTACCGCGGGCTTGTCGCCCTTCGATCGAACGGTCGCCAATCCGAATTTCGCGGTCAACCTTCCGGCGGCGGTCGGCACCGGAAGCGGCGGTGCGATCGGCCTCACGCTCGGTTCGATCAACAATACGGTCAACCTCGGCGTGAGGCTCTCCGCCGCCGAGTCGACCGGTATGCTGCGCATCATCTCGAGCCCCCGCATTCTCACGATGGACAACAAGGACGCCCGCATCAGCCAGGGCACCTTGATTCCGTTCGCGCAAGTGAGCGCTCAAGGCGTGCAAACCACCTTCCAAGAAGCCAAGCTCCAGCTCTTGGTTCGGCCGCACGTCACCGCCGATGGCAGCGTTTCGATGCACGTGAAAGTGAATCGCGACGAACCCGACTTCAACCAGACCTCACCCCGCGGCGATCCGACCATATTGAAGCGCGAGGCCGAGACCGATCTCCTCATCATGGACGGTCACACGGCGGTCATAGGTGGCATCTACACGCGCAATACGGGTCGCAACGTCGACCAGGTGCCGTTCTTCGGCGACATTCCTCTGCTCGGGCTCCTGTTCCAGCGGCGTCGCGCCTCCGACTCGCGCGGTGAGCTCGTCATTTTCCTCACGCCGCGCATCGTGAATCGCGCCGAGGCGCTCGGTCGATAGCAGGGCTAGGCAAACTCTACACCGCTTCAGAAGTGCGAATCGAAGCGTTGATCGAAGCGGGGCGATGGGCGATAACCTCATCGCGATGCGGGTGACCCCCTTGGCCGTTGTTCCCCTGACCCTCGCGGGTTTAGCGCACTCGGCTGGAAAAAAAGGGCGGCAGAAGCATGAACCAGCGCCACCCGCCCCCTACGATTCACCAGCGGCGGCCCGATCTCATCGACGCTGGAATAGCGGCGCCGAGCTTCGCTGGAGTCGCCGCCAATGCTGGCGCTGCCGCCGGCCCCGCGGCTCAGCCCTTTGTCGTCGAAGCCTCGAGGTGGGCCCGGTGAGCTTCGAGAACGGGGAGATCCCGCGTGCCCAAGCGGCCCTCGATCGCATGAGGAAGGATTTTGCCCGCTGCGCCATCCAACCGAGGGAGGCGAAAGCCGCGATCCCGCCCGTGGCAGGTGCACCTGGCGGGGCGGCGCCCGTGACGGGCTTCGATGGTGGCGAACTCAGTCTGCGTTGCCTTGCCCGGGCGCCCGGACGGCCGAAGGCGCCGGTATCGCCGAAGCGCGCGCGGAGTGTCGGTGAACATCGTGCGATGTGTGATAATGTGGCCAAATAACCGCTTGTCGGCCCCCCCCTCGACCCGACCCGATCCGGTCGGCGTGC
>DATEMX010000185.1:0-3052 GCA_035275365.1 Polyangiaceae bacterium
CATCTTTGGCTTGCTCGAGCGACGCGCGGTTCATCTGCCATTTCGAGCTGGCTGCGTCGAGCCGCTGCGTTTGCGCGGCGAGCTGACCCTTCAGCGCGGCGAGCTCTGCAGTCGTCGCGGCGAACGCCGCTTCGAGAGGCCCGAGCTTGTCTTTGAGCCTCGCCACCTCGCGCGCGAGAGTCTCGCGCTCTTCGGTGCGTATCGAAAGATCGGCGGCCACATCGGCGGCGCGCGCCTCGATGTCGTTTCGCTCTTGCGTGTGCTTGGCCACCACCTCGGCCAAGAGCGAGCTGTGCTGCGAAGCGAGATCGGCGCGTTCGGCCGCTGCCTGGGCCAGCAGATCTTCACGTTCCTTCGCGAACATCGCCTCGAGGTCGCCCCGAAGGGCGTCGAGATCGGATTGCCGGCGCTGCTCTTGTATCGCTTGCTGCGACGCCACTTCGGCCCGCAGAGACGCCGCTTCGGCCATAGCCACCGAGAGCTCGCCCTGCAGGCGCGCCTCCTCGTCGTCCTTGGAACGCAGGAGCGCCGCGAACCGCGCATCGGCGGCGCTCGTCAGCTCGGCGTCGCGCGCCGAAAGTGCTCTTGCTTTCTCGGTTTCGGCCTCGGAGCGCGCCACGGAAAGCGCCGCGTCGCGCTCACGCTGTTCGCTCTCGCGAGCGTCGCTCACCGCTCTTGCGAGTTTTTCGTCGGCCTCCCGGAGAGCCGACTCGAGCGCAGCGCGATGCGCCTCGCGCTCACCGCTCTGTGCGACCTCGTGCTGTTCTCGCAGCCGCGCGATTTCGGCGTCTTTCTCGCCGAGCTCGCCCTCGTGCTTCTTGTGGACCGTCGCGAGCTCGGACAATTTCATTTCGAGCTCGGCCTTGGTCTTTTCCCCCCGCGTCTTGAAATCCTCGGCGCGCTTGGCGGCTTGTTCCTTGTCGGCCTTGGCCGTGTCGGCGAGAACTTTGGCGCCCTGCAAATCTTTCTCGAGCGTGCCGATGCGATCTTCGAGATCGGCCTTGTCGCGTTCGAGCGCGAGGGCGGCGTCGCTGGCGTCGAGGAGATCTTTCTCTTTGCGGCCGATTTGATCGCGAAGGCCGAGAATCTCTTTGTCCTTCTTGTTCAGGGCCTCGCGGAGGTCGAGAAACTCACGGCTGGAGACACCGCCGACTTTGCCGCCTCCACCACCCTTCTGGCGGAGCTCTTCGATCTCGCGCTGCAAGCGAACGATTTGGTCGTTCGAGCCGGGGTCGGCGAGCGCGGCCTCTTCGAGCCGCTGGATCTCGGTGTGCGCCGACGAAAGCTCGCGCTCGACCCTGGCGAACTCGGCCTTCTGACGTTCGACTTCGCCGCGGAGCCTCTCCACCTCGGCGTCGAACGCGGGGCGCGGCGGCGCCGACGACTTTGGCATCGGAGCGGGCGCCGCGGAAACGTGGCCCGGCGGCTCACCGGCCATGGGCGACTCGCTCGGCGACGGAGCCACCACGGCCGGCGCGGGCTCGTCGAGCAAGCGATCGAACGCGTCGTCGGCGAAGGCCTCGACCTCGGCATCGACCGACGACGCGGAGGGCTCACCTTCGTCCTCTGGGATCGCCTGTTGCCCGACGTCGAGCTCGATCTCGTCGTCGATGATGATGGCGTCATCGGACAGGCTCGACGGCCCGACCCCGTTTTCGAGCGCAACGTAGGGCCTCATGTGCTCGAGGAGCTCGCCGAACGCGATCGGCTTGTGCACGTAGTCCTCGGCGCGCGTGCGGAGCTTTCGGTGCTGCTCGAAGGTCTCGTCGCTCGACTCGCTCGACATGATGATGAGGGGGACGTCTTTGAGCGCCGGATCTTTTTTCAGCTTGTTGCAGACCGAAAAGCCGTTCATGCGCGGCAATTCGATCGACAAGAGAATGAGATCGGGCCGCTCCGACGCGGCGGCCAACAGACCCGCGTTGCCGTCGTCGACGACCTGCGCAACGAGACCGAGACGGCCGAGTTCGGTTCTGAGCTCACCGGCGAACGCGGGGTCACTCTCGAAAACGAGAACTTTGGTGGGCATGTGGGATGAGGGCTCTCGGGGGGGCTACTTGGAGGGCGCTGCCAGGGCGAAGATTTTATCCGAAATCTGCCTGAGAATCGAGTATTTCACTTAGCATTACTGCTGCAGACTTTGGCAGCAGCAGATCTAGGGGAAGCGCGAAGCCTTCTCGGCGTGCCCGCTCGTGCCGGAACGCCTTGCCAGCACATCGATGACGTCGCGCAGTGCTTTGCCTCTCGCCGCGAGGCCGACGAGCAGGTGGTAGACGACGTCGGCGGCCTCATTGACGACGCGGTCGTCGCTCTCGTCGGAGAGGGCGCGTGCAAATTCATCGGCTTCCTCGCGCACTTTGTCGCCGATGCGGCCCACGCCCGCGTCGAGCAGGCTCTTCGTGTAGCTCTTGGCGGAGGTGCTTTCCTTGCGTGCGGCGATGTCGCCTTCGAGGCGCGCCAAAACCGTGAGCGCAGGAACGGCCTCATCGCGCACGCCCGACTTATCCAAGCGCCGGAAGAAGCAGCTCGGCTGTCCGGTGTGGCACGAGGGACCGACTGGATCGGCGACCATCAGCAGCGTGTCGGCGTCACAATCGACGAAGAGCTCGCGCACCTGAATCGTGTGCCCGCTCGACTCGCCTTTCTCCCAAAGCTTGCTCCGCGACCGACTGAAGAACGTCGCCCGACCCGTCTCGAGGGTCTTGGCGATGGCTTCGCGGTTGACATACGCGCACATACGCACTTCGCCGCTCAACCGGTCCTGCACGATGGCGGGCATGAGCCCGTGCTCGTCGAATTTCAAATCATCCATGCGCTGCACCATACCCTGACACGATGGACTGGCAGGCCTGGAGATGATCTCGGTCGCCGCCAAGGCCGCCAAGGCCGCCAAGGGGATTTTTTGGGGCTGCAATGGCTTCGCTGGGGGGGCCTGGGTTGTTGGGTCAGGCGCACGACGTTGCCCTGTCTTTAGCGCGACCTGCCAAGTCACGACCCCCACCAAAAAATCCCCTTGGCGGCCTTGGCGGCGACCGGATTCACCTCCAGGCGC
>DATEMX010000186.1:0-4604 GCA_035275365.1 Polyangiaceae bacterium
CTGACAGAATCGAACCCCACACGCGCGCAAATCCTGGATTTGGCGCCTTTTATCGCCGAGCTCGGCCACCCCCGAGGTGCAGCCTACGAACCCGCCGCTACAGGGCACGCCGTGGCGAAACACGCCGTATCCGCTTACTACACTGGCCGCGGCGCTCGCGTCGACCCGAACCGCGTCGTTATTTCGGCCAGCACGAGCGAGGCGTATTCCTGGATTTTCAGCCTGCTCTGCGACCCCGATGACGCGATCTTGGTGCCGCGGCCGAGCTACCCGCTCTTTGGCTGGATCGCCGCCAGTCAGCGGGTTCGGCTCGTCGGGTACCAGCTGAGCCGCGAGGCCGGATTTCGAATCGATTTCGATAGCATGCGCCGCGTCGTCGACCGTCAAACGCGCGCCATCGTGCTCGTGCACCCCAACAACCCCACCGGTTCCTTCGTTCGACGCGAAGAGGCAGCGGCGCTCGCTCGCCTCGCGCGGAAGCACGACCTGGCGCTCATCGTCGACGAGGTCTTCGGCGACTACCCGCTCGGTGCGCGCGCACCCGATATGCTCGGCAGCTTCACCGAGCTCGGGAGCGACGACGGGCCCCTCACCTTCGTCTTGAGCGGACTCTCGAAGGTGATGCTCTTGCCCCAGGCCAAGCTCGGTTGGACGGCCATCTCGGGCGCCGCCCCTTTGGTCACCGAGGCCGTCGCGCGGCTCGAGCTCATCGCCGACACGTTCCTCTCGGTCTCGACGCCGGTGCAGCTCGCATTGCCGAGGCTCCTCGAGCAAGCGCCCGCCGTGCACCGGGTCATGCGCGGGCGGATTGAGGCCAACCTCGCCGCGCTCGACGCCGCCATCGTCGCTCGTGGACCCCACGTGCCGGTGCGACGCCTTGCCGTGATGGGCGGATGGTACGCAACGCTCGAAGTGCCGCGCATTCACGATGAAGACGGGTGGATCGAGCTCTTGATCCGCGAAGAAGGCGTCGTGGTCCACCCCGGCTACTTCTTCGACTTCGATCGCGATGGGTTCTTGGTCGTGAGTCTTTTGCCGGAACCCGAGACGTTCCGCGAGGGCGCTCGCCGCCTCGTCGCTCGCCTCTCGAGCGGATAGGCTACGACTCGACGAGATCGCGCGTGAGGTTCTTCTGGTGCGATTCGAGCGTGCCGCCGCCGATCTCGAGCAGCTTCGCGTCGCGCAAGAAACGCTCGACCTTGAACTCGTCGCAGTAGCCCCACCCGCCGAGCACTTGCATGGCGTTGTCGGCGACTTCCTTGCCGACGGGTGCGGCGAAAAGCTTGGCCGCGTCGGACCCGAGGCGATTTTTGCGATCGTGCCGGATGGTGCGCGCCACGTTGTAGATGAGCGCGCGCGCCGCTTCTGTCTTCGCGTAACTGTCGCCGACGTAGCGCTGGATTTGCCCGAACTCGGCGAGCGCGCGGCCAAACGCGGTGCGTTCCTTGGCGTAGCCCACCATGATCTCGAGGCAGCGATCGGCGATGCCGAGGCTCATCGCGGCGAGCGTGATGCGCTCGAGCTCGAGGTTACGCATCATGTGCACGATGCCTTGCCCTTCGCCGCCCAGCAGATTTTCCGCCGGCACGAAGCAATCGTCGAGCACGATCTCGCCCATGGTGCTCGCCCGCATCCCCATCTTGTGGGTGGGCTCGCCCGTGGAGAGACCTTCGAACGATCGCTCGACGACAAACGACGTGATGCGTCCGTCGAGCTTGGCGTAGACGAGAAAGACCTGGGCGTCCGGGGCGTTGGTGATGAGCGCCTTGCGCCCGGTGAGCAAGTAACCGCCGCGATCGCGACGCGCCGTCGTCTTCATGCCGATGACGTCGGTTCCTCCGCTCGGCTCAGTCATCCCCATCGCCCCCACCCACTCGCCGGAGATGACGCGCGGCAGGTACCGACGGCGCTGATCGGGGCTCGACGTGTGGTAGAAATTGTTCACGAAGAGCATGGCGTGCGCGAGGTAGGCGAGGGTAAACCCCGGATCGCTGCGGCTGAGCTCGTGGTGCGCGATGACGGCCCCCACCGCGTCCATCCCCGATCCGCCGTCGTCGGAGGGAACGGTGATGCCGAGCAGACCGAGCTTGCCGCACTCCTCGAACAGCTTGCGATTCAGCGTGCCCGAGCGGTCGTGGAGATCGGCCTGCGGCTCTACCGTTTCCCGCGTGAAATCGCGCACCGTCTCGCGCAAGAGATGATGCTCTTCGGACGGGTTGCAGAGGTCGGGTTCGAAAGCGAGCGCCGGAGGCATGTGTCCGACTAGAGTACACGCGCGCTGGCAAGGGCACCATTGCGGGGGTACAGGCTGTCGACGCAAAGAGCGCGAGCGGCAGGATTGGCTCGGGCTGGCGGGCTACAGGCCTAGGGTCGTCTCGATCTGCTTCGCGTGCATGGCGCCGCTCGCGCGGCTCTGCTCTTGGCCACCCTTGAAGAGCACGAACGTCGGCAGGGCGCGAATGGCGAAGCGAGCCGCCACGTCGGGGTGCTCTTCGGTGTTGAGCTTCACGACCATCACCTGACCTTTGCGCTCTCGAGCGATGTTCTCGAGCTCGGGCGCGACCGTGTGGCAGGGACCGCACCACGGCGCCCAAAAGTCGACCAAGACGGGAACCGGCGATTTTCCGATCAATTCGCCGAACTCGGCCGAGCTGGCGAGGGGATACGGGTGGAGCCCCGGCGTGAGGGCCTGCTTGCACTTGCCGCACTTAGCTTGGCGGCCGAGCCGTTCGGGAGGGATGCGGTTCGGCGTGCCGCACGACGAGCAAGGGACGATCATGACGACTACTCATAAGGATTGTGCGGCGCGGCGCCAGAGGGACGTGCGACGCGGTGACCGGTAGGCTCGTGGGCGCGGCCCGGAACCACTCGCCGGCGGTCAACTCCCGGGCCCGCTCGCGGCCTCGCTCGTTCGCCGAAGTCGGCGAAATGTGCTTGATTGTATCCATGAGCGACCTCTCCGACGTCATCGATGACGCGGTGGACCACGCGCGGACGTCGAGGCTCAACGCCGCCATCGCCTTGCTCGTTTCGGTGTGCGCGACCTTCGTGGCCCTTTGCAACGTGAAAGACGGCAACATCGTGCAGGCGATGGCGCAAGCGCAGGCCAATTCGGTCGACGCTTGGTCGTATTACCAGGCCAAAAGCACCAAGCAGAACATGGCCGACAACATGATCGACCAGCTGATCGTTCAGCGCGACGCCCTCCCTTCGATCTCGCCCGAAACGCGCGCCACGCTCGACCGCAAGATCGCCGAATACATCGGGAAAGCCAAGCAATACGAGAGCGAAAAGCAGAAGATCAAAGAGTCGGCCGAAGACTTTCAAAAAGAGTACGACCGGCTCAATTTCCGCGACGACCAGTTCGACATGGCCGAAGCCGGGCTCTCGCTCGCGATCGCGCTCCTCGGCGTCACCGCCCTCACCCAGAAGCGGTGGCTCCTGGTAATCGCCGTCGTTTTCGGGACCTTTGGCACGATCCTCGGCGTTTCGGGGTTCTTGGGCTACAATTTGCACCCCAATTTTCTTGCGAAGCTGCTCAGCTAATTCTCGAGGCACCTTGAAAGACAATCGCGTCAAGATCTACGACACCACGCTCCGCGACGGCACGCAGGGCGAAGACGTCAGCTTTTCGGTCGGAGACAAGGTTCGCATTGCTCGCGCCTTGGACGAGCTCGGTATTTCCTACATCGAGGGCGGCTGGCCCGGATCCAACCCGCGGGACGCCGCGTTCTTCGAGGCGGCGCGCGGCGAGCGGCTCACGCACGCCAAGTTCACAGCCTTCGGTTCGACGCGCCGGAGCGGCGTCGCCGCGGCCGACGATCCGCTCCTCAAGGCGCTGCTCGCCGCGGGAACGCCCGTCGCCTGCATCTTCGGTAAGAGCTGGACCTTGCACGTGCGAGATGCGCTCGGCGTTTCGCTCGAGGAAAACTTGGAGCTCGTCTTCGACACCGTCGCCTTCTTGAAGAAGCACTTCGACGAAGTCATCTACGACGCAGAGCATTTCTTCGACGGCTACGCCGACAATCCCGAATACGCGCTCTCCACCCTGAAGAGCGCCAAGCAGGCCGGCGCCGACGTGATCGTGCTCTGCGACACCAACGGCGGCACGATGTCGCCTTTTCTCCGCGCAGCGATCGCGCACGCGCGCAAGGTCTTGCCCGACGCTGCCTTCGGAATTCACGCGCACAACGACAGCGAAGTAGCGGTTGCCAATACGCTCGTCGCCGTCGAAGGGGGCGCTCGTCACGTGCAAGGGACCATCAACGGTTTCGGCGAACGCTGCGGTAACGCCAACCTCGTGTCGATCATCCCGAACCTCCAACTCAAGCTCGGCTATGAGTGCGTGCCCGCTCCTGAGCTCGCCAACCTGAAGCGCACTTCGCGGCTCGTGTTCGAGTTCGCAAACCAGATCCCCAACAAGCGGCAGGCCTACGTCGGCGATTCGGCCTTCGCTCACAAGGGCGGCATCCACGTCTCGGCCGTCGTCAAGAACGCGCGAACCTACGAGCATATCGAACCGGAAACGGTCGGCAACGTTCGGCGCGTCTTGGTATCGGACCTCTCGGGGCGCTCCAACGTCCTCTACAAAGCCAAAGAGTGGG
>DATEMX010000187.1:0-4669 GCA_035275365.1 Polyangiaceae bacterium
CGCGCCGACGAAGCGACGCGCCTCGATCGAAGGCGCCGCATCGGCGGCGCTTTCGATGCGCTGCGCCGCGCGTTTCCAGACATCCGTCTGTCGGACGACTCGCACGCGCGGATCAGCGACTTGGCGATCGACATCGGCGAAGCGCACCGTCTTCCGGCTCGAATGGTCGCCGACCTCGAAGAGAGCGCGCGCGCCCTGGGGATGCGCACCTTCGTCTCCAGCGTGCACCTTCACCTCACGCTCGATCCGTTCGACAAAGCCACGGGCACCGTCGCGTTCCTCCACGATCGCTTCGCCGAAGATCCGACGTCGGCGCGCCAGAGCTTTGCCTACGTGGGCGATAGCTCCAACGACGCGCCCTGCTTCTTCGCGTTCGCCACGAGCTTTGGTGTCGCCAACGTTGCGGTCAGCTTGCCGCGGCTCTCGGTCCCTCCGCGCTACGTGTCGCCGTCGCCGAAAGGCGAAGGGTTCGCGGAGATCGCCGCTCGGATCTTGGCGCTGCGTTACTGAACCGGCCGGTCCCTGGCAGAGGTTGCGCGCGCTCTGGCCGACCGAAACGATCGCTGGTGGGACGACCTCATCTTTGATCACAGACCAATTGCGATGAACGTAGGAGGGTCCAATGGCGTCGTTCGGAATTTAGCATGCTAAATTCCGAACGACGCCGGGACCATGGGCAACGCATAGCGGGTTTTACCGGGCAGGCACGGACGCCGCGTCACTTTCATGGAGCCTGTTAGTTGTTCACCGTCGGACTCACCGTCGCGTAGGTCTCCAAAGGCGAGCGCCGCGTCTCGAAGCGCAGTGACGGCGTCCCCAGACGCATGAGTCGAGCAGGAGATTACCTAGACCTAGAAGTGAATTTCGGGCACGAGGATGAAATAGACGAGCACGAGGATGAAGAGCATGAGCAAGCTCGTGACGACGTAGGTCGACGTCGCGGAGCTGCGGCGGCTCCAGCCGTCGCCGTAGAAGCGGCCGCGGGAACGGTCGCGGATGCGGCGCTGTACTCCTTGGAGGAGGTCGACCTCGGGCGATCGCTCGAGCTTGGCCTTCTGCAAGATCGACCGCACGCTCGCTTGATCGGTGTCGAGCGGCTCGTCGTCGTGGGTGCGCAAGTCGTCGTCTTTTTCGGTCATCCGATCTTCTCTCCGATGGCGATCTCGACGGCCTGCTTGAGCTGCAAGCGGGCGCGGTGTATGCGGCTCTTCACCGTCCCGTCGGCGAGCCCCGTGATCTCCGCAATTTCTTCGTAGGTCATGTCTTCGACGTCGCGAAGAATCAAGACTTCGCGAAACTCGGTGTCGAGCTCGGCGATGGACCGCTCGACGATGGCCTCGAGCTGCATGCCGCTGACGAGCTCGTCGGGGCGGGCGATGGCCGCCACATTCGCATCTTTGGCCCGGTGGAGCGGGATTTCATCTGCCACGCCGTCGAAGTGATCTTGCGAATCGGTGCGGCGGCGCGCCAGATACTTCGTCCGGTTTTTCGAGAGGTTGACGGCGATGCGAAAGATCCACGTGGAGAGCTTGGCTTCGCCGCGGAAGGTTCCGATGGCCTTGAAGACCTGTACGAACACTTCTTGCGCGAGATCCTCGGCTTCGTCGCGGCGGCCGATGAGTCGGAGCAAGAGCCCGAAGACGCGCCTTTCGTAGAGCTTCACGAGATCGTTGAAAGCCCGCTCGTCGCGGGACCGAAGTCGCTCGATGAACCGCGCTTCGGTCGCTTCTTCGCTCATGCGGTTTCGCTCATCCGAAGGCAAAAAGCGCGCGGCTTTCGGCACGAGCCATGGGACACCACCGCCAGGGCCTTGGTTCCCGGTCGCATTCTCTCTCCGACAGCCTACCCGGTCGTAGGTGCAGGGTGAGGTGTTATTGTTGCTCGCGCATCAGCACTTTCGTCCGGAAATTGCGCTTGCCGACCTCACCCGGAGGGGGGTTGTCGTTTTCGAGGAGGCGGCCCTCGAACGACACGATGCGATCCTCCGGCCTGCCGGTGCGCTCGTGGTACTTGAAGATCCACTCTTTGAGAGCGCGCCAATAGGCCTGGTTCTCGGGAATGCGGTTCGTGTAGTCGCACCAGAACTCGTTCTGGTTCATGTACGGCGGGACCTGCTCGACGGGCAGCGTCGACACGCGGCTGCCGGCTTCGTTGAACGGGTCGATGTGCCGGCCGTCGGCCGTGATGCCGTCGATGTAGAGCATGCGCTCGCCGGTGGCCACGTCGGGGGTGAACATGGCCCAGCCCTGAAAGAGGCGCGGATAGATGATGAGCTGCTGAATCCACTTGAACTGACCGAACTTGAGCTGTTTGGGGACGGCCTTGTTCTCCTGGAGGACCTGGCTGCCCAGCACGAAGATGGCGAGAACGACGGCGAGCTCGCGCCCCTCGGCCAACCTGCGCCAGAGCCAAAGCCGAGCGGGACTCGGGAGCGGGTTGTCGCGCCGAATCTCCGGCGCGCCCAAGGGGGCGGCTCCGAGATAGAGGAGAAGGCCGCGGCTATTCGTGAGCTGGCGGCCGATGAACGCGCCGGCCGAAGACACGCCCGGAAGGCGAAGTGCGCGGGCGACGGGGCCGCCGCACGGCAGCACCGCGAAGCAAGCGGCCAGGGCCGCGGCGCCCGTCTTGCGCCGAGCAGTCGCCGGATCTTCGATTCCCCAAACGGTCCCTTCGGCTTCAGCGGAAGGGATGGCCTTGAACGTCAAGAAGCCGAAGGCGTCGAGTCGCGAAAGGAGCCGTGCCCACGCGAAGCCGAGCGCCGACGACTCGTCGAAGTACACGGTGCGGGCCAGCTCGGATTGGGGACGAAACCGCTTGGCGAAGTATTCCCAGTCTTCCTTCGACCAGAGGATCGGAAAGTAGCCAATCATGTTGAACGAGAACATGCCCACGTTGAGGAGCGCGGCAAAAGCGAGGTGCATGAAGGGCAAGATCACGACGGCGATGCGCCGCGTCCACACGCGCTTGTAAGGATTCAAGAGCAGCACCATCGCCGTCGCTTCGATGCCGAGCGTGGTGTAGCTCATGAAGCGCGCCAGCCAGAGCGGTATCGGTCGGATCTTCCAGCCGATCCAGGTGACCATGCGCTCTTGGAACAGCACGTAGTAGACGGCGCTGCCCTGGCGCCACGTGAAGCCGCGCTTGTGGACCGTGTTGAAGTAGTAGACGACCGACAACTGCGCGAGGAACGCGAGGACCGCGAGCGTCACGGCGGGTCGCGTGTCGCGAGGGATCGACGCGCGATCGTTGAGCTCCTCGACGGTACGTTCTCGCCTCTGCCTGAGGCTCTCCAAGATGGCGTCGACCGAGAACCGCGAACCGAGCGGCATGAAGAGCGTCCACAGGCACAAGAGGTTCAGCGCGACGTCGCCCCCGTTCTCGGTGAAGACGGCGCGGTTGTGCATGTTGAGGAGCATGAACAAGCTGAGCACGTGAAACAGCTTGGTGCGGTAGCCAACCATGAAGCACAGGTTGAACAGCAGCATGATCCCGAAGAGCGCGAGCACTTCGATGGGGCGCGATGCCGCGAAGAAGAGCGAAAATTGCCAGTCGCCGCCGGGCCGCCAGAGTACCGTGTGATTCGGGAGGATGCCGTCGTTCGTGTAGAACGTCTCCAGCGTCGGAATGCGACGAAGGACATCCCACATGAGGAGGCCCGCCAAATAGATCCGAGCGATGGCCAGGCTTCTCCGGTCGAGCGAGAAATAGGTCTCGAGGATCTGCGGGTAGCGTTCTAGGAAGCGAAGCGGAAACCGGCTCCGCTGCGGTTGCGCGAGCATGGGGCAAGGTTCTAGCACCACCCGTTTCGAGGTCCGAGTAGTCTCCGACGGGAAGCTGTGCGATAAAGCTGGAAGAGTACGAGCTCATCCGAGAGCCTTTGGGTCGCGACGGTGCCTACCTTTACTTGCCAGAGTTGCCAGCGTGAATTCGGAGTGCCCGACGCTACCCTGGCCAAGTTTCCCGGCTGGCAGCCCAAGCGCTGCCTTGCTTGCAAAAACAAAGGCCAGCCGAGCACCAAGATGCCCGCAACGCGCCGGGCGGCATCGTCGAGGTCGTTCGCTGCCGCGCGCGAGGAAAACCTGACCACCATCGAGGTCCTCGCAAAATACACGGCGGGGCCCAAGGAGGGCGTCTTCACCGACGGCGCGGCCGAGCCCAATCCCGGGCCCGGCGGCTGGGGGGCGGTCTACGTTACGAGCAACCGAGTCGCCGTCGAGGCCTGCGGACAAGAGGGTCACACCACCAACAATCGCATGGAGCTCGTCGCCCTCATCGAGGGGTGCGCGCTCGTGCCGGTTGGCACGCCGGCCGTCGTGTACACCGACAGCCAGCTCTGCGTGAACAGCATCACCAAGTGGGCGAGCGCCTGGGAGGCCCGCGGGTGGAAGCGCAAGGGCGGCGAAATCGCCAACCTCGAGCTCGTGAAGAAGCTCTATGCGCTCTTTCAGCGTCGCCCCGAGCTCGAGCTCAGGTGGATCCAAGCGCACGCCGGAAATCGATGGAACGAATACGCCGACTCGCTGGCGACGGCGTATCGACGCGGAAAGAGATAGACGCTAGTGCCACGCGGCGAAAATCTGGCCCCCAGATTCGAGAGCGTTGAGACCCTGGTAGATCGGCGCCGGAGGTGCCGTGGGGGTGGGGCCCTGTTCCGGGGCGAAGCCCCGGC
>DATEMX010000188.1:0-3095 GCA_035275365.1 Polyangiaceae bacterium
CTTGGGGGCAGGGGCAGCAGCCATGGGGCTTGCTGCGGCAGGCTCTGGCGGCGCGACCGGCGGTGAGATGGGGGTGACTCCCGGCGCTGGCGGGGGCGCAACCGGAACGGGTGCCGCAAGCAGAGCCGCAGCCGGCGAACGGACGGGCGGAGGAGCCGCACCAGGAGCATTGCCCGGCCCGCTTCCCGGGGCCTGGGGAAATGAGGGGGCCCGGGCGGGAGCGTTCGGCGCGCTATGGGGCACCGACGAGGGGCCGTCTTGCGGCAGCGAGAACGCGCTCATGGCGGGCTGGGTCGGCATAGGCCCGAGCACGGCATCGAGGTCGGCCGCGCGGCGTGGGGCGCCGCCCTTGGCCGTGACCTTCTCCATACCGTCGTTGAGGTGGCTCGCGATTTGGCGGTAGACGCCCCGAAACTTGCTGGGCGTGAGCTGATCGCTCGACCCTTTGGCGAAGCGCTCGGCCTCGGTGCGAAATACGTGCAGCGGGCGCGTGTGCTCGAAGAGCGTGAAGCCAATACCGAGACCAGCGATGAGCAGCGCCACCAGCGCGATGAGCGTAAGGGGCACGGCGTGTTTGTCTTTGTCGTCGGCGCTGTGCAGAAATCCGAGCGGCGATCCGACGAGGTGCGCGACGCGTGCGACGGCGTAGCCGGCCCCGAGGTCCCACGACTCGCCGACGAGGCGCGCGTACACGACGCCGAGATCGTCGTGGAGGGTGCGAACGTCGCTGAAGCCCTTTTCTTTGTAAGTGACGTCGCTCTCGAGGCTTCGCAGATCGGCCGTGATCGTGTCGAGCTGGGCGATGTCGAAGCCCTCGGGCGCGCCCGAAGAGACGCGCGCTCCGTTCGCATAAAATCCGATGGCGGCGCCGGTGCGCTTCGAGAGCTCGCGCGCGAAGGCGTCGTCGAGGATTCTGAGCCCGATGATGGCGCCGGCCGGCATTTGCGTGACGTCGTGCTCGACGGGCCGACCCACCACGCGGTAGACGCGGCCGCCGAGCACCCACGAGTCGTCACGCACCCAACCGTGGAGCGCGTCGGCGACGACGGGATACCCGCCGAGCTCGAAGTTTTCGATGCCGCTCGCCTGATCGAAGCCCACCTGACCGACGACGCGGCCCGCCTGGTCGACGGCGAAGATCGCGTCGAACTTCTGCTCGGCGGGGACGGCGTTGAACTGCTTGCGCAGCGCGGTCTTCACCTTCTCTTTGGCTTCGCTCGGGATCTTCTCGACCGCTGCGCTCGATTTCGCCAGGTGCGTACGAATGTCGTCGTCGAGCGCGGGCACGATGAGGGCGATCGAACGCTTGCGGGCGTCGTCGCGAAGGTACGACGCCACCACTTGGCTGTCGCCCGCGAGGGCCTCACCCATCGCTCGCACGCTGGCGCGATCGAACATGTTGGTCGACAAGAAGAGCACGAACAACACGGCGCCGAGGGCGACCGCCATCACCACGTACCAGAAGCGCGATAGCAGCATGCTAGTCCCTCTCTCCCGCGTCGGCCTTGTTCTTGTCGACAGCTCCTTCGACGACAGGGATGGAGATGTCGACGTTGGCGCCGCTCATCACGAACGATCGCGGCGAACCGACCGGCGCTCCGCCGAAGTAGGCTTTCATCGTGTATTCGCCTGGCGCGAGCTGCGGAATCAAGAACACCCCTTGCGTCGACGGGTACGCGATCGCCGCCACGTTCGGTTCGACGACCACCCAACTGCGGATGCTGGGCGAGAGGGCGTCGCGGATCTCGTATTTGCCCGGCCCCGGCGCCGTCCAATCGCGCGCGGCCATGCCGGCCATCTCACCGGGTGGAAAGGTGCTCTGACCCACGCCGTAGAGCTTGTGCGGAAATGGATCGCGATTTTCGAAGTGAAGGCGCGTACCGGGCGTCACCACCACCGTGACCGGCGTGGTTCGGCCACCGCCGACCGTAATGAGCAGCGGCAACGCCGGCGGTTGTTGCGACGAGCTGGCGATGGCCGCGACGCACACTTCCTTCGGCGCGTAGGCGAACAGATTCCGAAATTCGGAGCGCACGGTGGGCGATGGCTCGCGCCAAGAGAAGCGGTGCGAGCCGACGTCTTTGGCCTCGGCCCATACGGGATTCAACAGCTTCTCGAGCCCGAGCAGCTTTCCCTTCACCTGCGCGGCGAGCGCAATGCCGGGGATCGCGAGACCGACTCCCGCGAGGGCTATCTTTCGGAACAGTCGAAACCTGGAGAACGAAGGACGGTCAGCCATTGCTAAGGACCGTACACAACCGGGCAGGCCTGTGTAAACTGCGTGTTGCGAGCGAATCTCGGGCTACGCGCGCTGGAGGCCCATGGCGCGTGCGACACCGTCACGGTAGCGGAGCCACCCGCGGTGGGCATCGCCCACCGCGGCAACGACGCTCGCGCGCGCTCCCTCGGCCGCCGGGACATGACGAAAGACTACGCTCCAAGCGTCCCTTCGATGATCCCCTTCGACCGCGCGATGCGCCCGCGCGAGGCGCATCGCGGCCGGTGGGCAGCCGTGGAATCGCACGATCGGATGGCGTGCGATGGCCTCTTCGATAGGTAACGCTTGCCGCGTCCCATGGCGTTCTTGCCGCTCGTGCACGCTGCCCTCGACGAAAATTGTCACTACGGCGGCACCAATGAACCAGGGCGGCGAGGCGCTGTAGCGATCGAGCTGCTCGCGGTAGGCGAGCGCCTCGGGTTCCAGCGGACCTTCGAGCACCGAGGCGCGGTCGACGCCAAGCCCGTCCATCATCTGCAAAAAGAGCTCGGGATGCGACACGCCGAACGAATAGTGCCCCGTCTGCTCTTCGTCGATGTTGCGGGCGAGCGCCTCGCGCGCGTCTTGGGGGGGGCCCTGCCCGAGCACACGCGCCAAGAGGACCGGGAAATCGCGCACGTAGGTGAGAAACTCGTGCCGAAAATGAATCGCGAGCTGGTCTTTGGTGAGCCCGGGTCGCGTGAAATGGGCCCAGGCCCAATGATCTTTCTTGTCCATGATCTCGAGCAGCCTTTCTTCGAGATCGTACGGGGACGTGGGATCCATCGGGTTCGCTCGGCTTTTCGTTACTTCCTCTCGTCGATGGGCACGTAGCTCA
>DATEMX010000189.1:0-2027 GCA_035275365.1 Polyangiaceae bacterium
GCACCGCAAGCTCGACGCCATCGTGATCTCCGAGCGCGCCCGCCGCCGGCGAAACGCTCGCGCTGCCGAGCGGCTGCTCGATTTGGGAAAGATCTAATGCCGACCCTCGGCGTCATCGGCGGCAGCGGGCTCTACGAGCTAGCGGGCATCGGAGAGACCGAAGAAGTCACCGTCGAAACGCCCTATGGCCCGCCGAGCGACGCCATCATTCGCGGTTCGGTCGGCGCAACGACGCTGCTCTTCTTGCCTCGCCACGGCCGCGGGCACCTGCGCTCTCCCAGCGACATCAACTACCGCGCCAACGTTTGCGCCATGAAAAAGCTCGGCGCGACGCACCTGGTCAGCGTCTCGGCGGTGGGCTCGATGAAAGAAGAGGTGATGCCCGGTCACCTCGTCATCGTCGATCAGTTCATCGATTTGACGAAGCACCGCAAATCGACCTTTTTCGACGACGGCATCGCCGCCCACGTCGCCATGGCCGATCCGGTGTGCCCGCTGCTCGCCGAGGCAACCGCCGCCGCCGCCGAAAAGGCGGGAGCCGCCGTGCACCGCGGGGGAACCTACGTGTGCATCGAAGGCCCCCAATTTTCGAGCCGCGCCGAGAGCCGCGTGTACCGCTCGTGGGGGGTTTCGGTGATCGGTATGACCAACATGCCGGAAGCCAAGCTGGCGCGCGAAGCCGAGCTGCCCTACGCCACCATCGCCGTCGCCACCGACTACGACTGCTGGCGCACGAGCGAAGAAGACGTCACCGTAGACGCCATCTTGGCCGTGCTCCGGCAGAGCCTCGAAACCACGAAAAAGGTCTTGGCCCTGCTCGCCGAGACGCTGCCCGATCCCGAAAAAAGCCCGGTGCACCGCGCCTTGTCGACCGCCGTGTTGACCGACAAGTCTCGGCTATCATCCGCCAAACGAGCCGAGCTCGGTTGGCTTCTGTAGAAGGAACGACGACCATGAACCAAAAGGCATCTCCCCTGTTGATTGTCGGCTCGATGGCGTTCGACGACCTCGAGCTGCCCACCATCACGGCCAAAAACGTGGTCGGTGGATCGGCGACCTACTCGTCGTACGCGGCTTCGGTCTTCTCGCCGGTGCGCCTCGTGGCGGTGGTCGGCGACGACTTTCCGCCGGGAGATCTCGAATCGCTCTCGCGACGCAACGTCGATCTGGCCGGGCTCGAGCGCGCCTCGGGACAGACGTTTCGCTGGGCCGGACGCTACGACACCAACCTCGTCAGTCGCGTCACGCTCGACACGCAGCTCAACGTGTTCGCCGATTTCAAGCCCAAGCTGCCGAAGTCGTACCTCGACTCGCCCTACGTGCTGCTCGGCAATATCCACCCCGCGCTGCAGGTCGAGGTGCTCGAGCAGGTGAAGTCGCCGAAGCTCGTCATCGCCGACACGATGAACTTCTGGATCGAAGGGCAACCCGACGCGCTCGCCGAGATGCTAAAGCGCATCCACATGCTCGTCATCAACGAAGAAGAAGCGCGTCAGCTCTCCGGCCAACACAACATCTGCAAGGCCGCCAAAGACATCCTGCGCCGCGGTCCCAAGACCCTCATCGTCAAACGCGGTGAATACGGCGCGCTCTTGTTCGACGGCGAATCGACGTTCTTCGCGCCCGCCTACCCGCTCGAAGACGTCGTCGATCCGACGGGCGCGGGCGACACGTTTGCCGGCGCGCTCGCCGGCTACCTCGCGAAGACGGGCGATCTGTCAAGGCCCGGTCTGCGCCGCGCTATCATGGTCGGCTCGGCCGCTGCGTCGTTCTGCGTCGAGGCCGTCGGCACGGCCAAGGTGGGCCGTCTCGGTGTAACCGACATCAGCACGCGGCTCGATCTGTTCCGCAATTTGATGCACGTCGCCCACGACACGGCGCTCGGCGCCTAGTACCGCGCGGCGAAAATTTGGCCGAAGTTTTGGAGATGGTGTAGCGGGGACATCATGATCGATCCGGAACCGTGGGTGTCGCGACGGCACCCGGGCCCCCGGGCGAAACCGCTTCCGCTCACGCGCGAGCAGCGT
>DATEMX010000190.1:0-5193 GCA_035275365.1 Polyangiaceae bacterium
CTGTCCACATCAACGATCGCATCGGTCCGGTCTACCGCCTGGCGACGCCCAGCGGGCCGATCTGGGTGCCGGCGGGCATGCTCAAGTAGCCCGCCGAATCGCTCTCCCCTGTTGCCCCCAAAACGAGCGACACGGCGGCCAGTTGGTGGCCGCCGCGTCTTTTCGGTTCGAAAAGCGCCGGGTTGGCGCCAGAGGAGGAGTCGGGTCACGCACCGGGCTGCGAGTGCATGGCCTTGACGACGCGCTGCTTGACCGCGTCCAAGTTGAACGTCGCCCCCGCCTGCATCGGTGGATACTCGATGAACGTTTGCGCGAAACGCGCCACTTCTTCTTGAACGAAGACGAACCGCCAGAACTGGTAGGTAAACCAGTTGGCCTGCTGGAGCGACTGCCCGAGCCCCGTTCGCTCGAACGGATCGAGCCGCAAGTTGACGAGCATAGGCCAATCGACGTGCACCGTGCCTCCGAGCCAGCCGTTCGGCTGATCGATGAAGCGATACTTGTAGTCGCCGATCCGAATCGCCCCCAGTGTCGACTCGGCGAAGTAGTAAAGTTCGTTCCGCTTCGAGGGCGATTTCCCTGCGAGAAACTCGGACTGATCGTAGCCGTCGAGGTGCACGCGGTAGGTCTCGCCGTCGAGGGAGGTACCTTGCTTCAGCCGTTCGGTGATGTCGGGATCGCCGGCCGCTGCCAGGAACGTGGGAAACCAATCGAGCCCGGACATGAGCCCATTTTCGACGCGGCCGGCGGGGATCTTGCCGGGCCAGCGCACGATGCACGGCACGCGGAACCCTCCGTCGAGAACCGAACCCTTGCCGCCGGCGAAAGGCGTCTGACCGCCGTCGGGCCAGGTGAAGTTTTCGGCGCCGTTGTCGGTCGTGAAGACGACGATCGTGTCTTCGGCGATGCCGTCGTCGTCGAGCTTTTTCATGATGGCGCCGACGAGATCGTCGAGTTGGGCCATCCCCGCTTCGTAGACCGACCAGCCGTTGTCCGACGTGCGCATGGAGTTGTACTTCTTCGAAAGGTGCGTCACCACGTGCATGCGCGTGGGGTTGTGATAGAGGAAAAACGGTCTTCCAGTCTTCCGCGCTTCGTCCATGAACCGAAACGCGTGATCCAAGATCTCTTCGTCCACCGTTTCCATGCGGTCGGGGTAGAGCGTGCCGGCGTCTTCGATGCGCTGCTTGCCGACCCTGCCCCAACGCGGCTGCACGGTCGCGTCGTCGACCTCGGTTGCAAAGCAGTGCAGCATGTTGCGGGGGCCCACGCGATCTTTGAGCTCGGCGGGATACCCGGGATGCGCGGGATCCTCCATCGCGTCGAGGTGATAGAGGTAACCGAAGAATTCGTCGAAGCCGTGGAGCGTCGGCAAGAATTCGTTGTGATCGCCTAAATGATTTTTCCCGAACTGACCGGTCGCGTAGCCCTGCGCTTTCAGGGCCGTCGCGATAGTGGGCGCCTCTTTGGGAATTCCGATGGCTGCGCCGGCTTGTCCGACGGTCGTTAGGCCCGTGCGGATGGGCAGCTGCCCCGTGATGAAATTGGCGCGCCCCGCGGTGCAACTCGCTTCCGCGTAGTAGTCCGTGAAGAGCATGCCGTCGGCCGCGAGCCGATCGAGGTTCGGTGTGCGCCCGGCCATGATGCCCCTGTGGTAGGCGCCGATGTTGAACCAGCCGATGTCGTCGCCCATCACGAACACGATGTTGGGGCGTTTTGATGCCTGAGTGGTTTTCTTCGCCATTCTCGAGCTCCTCTCGCAGACAACCCGCCGAACGAGCGGGTTTGCCAAGGGGGACGTGCCTAGGGCGTTTCCTCGGGCGGTTCGCCGCTCTCGAGCAGCCGAGCCAAAGCCCCCTGCCCGCCTCGCGATCGCCCGGGCCACGATGGACACGTCGTCATGGCTTCCGACGTCCAAGTTGAGCTGGCCGCTAGCCGCACCCACCTGGCGAACGAGCGAACGTTCGCAGCCTGGATCCGGACCGGCCTCTCCGTTGCGGCGGCGGGGGTCGCCGTCAAACGAACTGCCCCGGCCGCGCTCGCCGACTCGGCCGTCGCCGTCGACACGAGCGTGACCCTGGTCGCCCTTGGGGTCGCGCTCATCGTGCTCGGCGGGGTTCGTTTCGCGAGCGTCGGGGCTCAGCTCATCCCTTTCGGCGGCGCGGCCGCGCGACTGACCCGCGTCTTCGTCCTGGCACTGACCGTGGTCCTGGCCTGCGCAACGAGTGCCACGCTCTTTCTCCTCTGATCTGATCGACGGCCGCCGAGGACCGCTCACCTCCCCCGTTCTTGGGCCGGGCCGAGCCGCGTTTCGACGAGCGCGTCGAGGCGCGGGAGCAGGCTCTTGAATTCGAACCGCTCGAACTCCTCGCGCAGCCGCGCGAAACCTTCGCGGCTGATCGCTCGGCTGTACGGAGGGCCACCGACGTCGACGTCGGTGCGAAGCCGCGAGAGCGTCTCGTTCATGGCGAGCTGCTCGCGGTTCGCGTCGAGGAGCGCGCGAAGTTTTTCGGGGCGGACCGAGTCGAGATTTTCGAGCAACCCGTCTACCGTTCCGAACTCGCGGACGAGACGCTTGGCCGTGCGGTCACCTATGCCTGGCACGCCGGGAATGTTGTCGGATTTGTCGCCTGCGAGCGCGATGAGCGTCGGGAGGTTCGCAGCCGGAAAGCCAAACCGCTCGCGCACGGCTTCGCCGTCATAGACCACCGGCTCTTGGCCACGAACCCCGATGAACAGCACGCGCACCGAGTCGCGGGCGAGCTGCAACAAGTCGCGGTCGCCCGTGACGACGAGCGCGTCGCGACCGTCGGCAGCCGCGTGCTCGGCGACCGTTGCCAGGACGTCGTCGGCCTCGAAGCCGGGCGCGGAGAGCACGGGCACACCGAGCACCGAGAGCAGATCGGGTAGGCGTTCGAGCTGCTGCACGAGCGGCGTGGGTGGTCGCGCGCGATGCGCCTTGTAGGCGGCGAATCGCTCGTGCCGGAAGGTCTTGCGCGGCAAGTCGACGGCAAAGGCGATCTCGTCGGGCCCGTGCTCTCGCAGCACCTTGAGGAGCATGACGCTGAAGCCGTAGAGCGCGGACGTCGGCGCGCCGTCGGCGCTGTTCATGGGTGGAAGCGCGTGGAAGGCGCGAAAGAACACCGCGTGCGTGTCGAAGAGGGCGACGCGCGGCATCGCTTGGTACATCGATCACTGATCTCACGAGCGGCAAGGTCCGCGCAAGGAGTACACTCCCATGCCGCGCGTCGTTTGCCGGTTGGACGACGCGCTAGGCGCGGATCCGAACGTCGAACGACTGCACCGGACCCCGCCAGCGCTCGTCGTCGAAGACGGCTTCTTCGAAGCGCCCGCCCGTACGACGCTCGATGACGCGCCGCCAGAACGCCGTGCCAGCGACGTTCGCCGACTTTTGCCGCACCTCCCACCTCCGCGGAAAGAGGTCGAATAGCGTCGCTGCACACGCGGCGCCCACCCCCTTCCTGCGATACTTGCGCATCACGAAAAACTCGGCAACGTCCACGACGTCGAAGTCGCCCGTGAGCCGGCTCCTCTCGTCGACGATCGCGAAGCCCGCCACGCACCCATGGGTCCGCAAAACATAGGCGTGACGGCGCGGGTCCGACCAGCAGCCGGCGAGCAAGTCCCCCGTGTGGAAGAGTCCGTCGTCGCCCACGTCGAGGCCGAGGATCTCGCTGAAGTCGTAGGCGTAGAGCTGAACCAGCCGGGCCAGCATCGGCCGGTCGTTCGACGTCGCGGAGATGAGATCGGTCATCGCGGAGCCTCTTCTAGGGCCTCTGCCCCGAGGCTTGGTCCCACCGGGCGGGGGGGAGCGACTTCACTGGACACACTTGCCGAAGGAGCACCGTGGCGTGATGAAAAGGCACGGCGGCGATGCGACCGGCGGGCAAGTCGCGCAGCTCGTCTCTGCCGAGGCCTTCAAAATGGTGTACCAGTTGCTCACCACGCTAGCGGCCAGCGGCACGCCGCAAGTCGCGGTGCAGCGGTTGTTTTCGTCGGCGACTGCGCAATCGCTGTCGACCGCGCAGCCGATAGTGCCGAGCTTTTGCAAAAGCTGCGATCGCAACGTGTCGTATTGCTTTCTGCCACGGTCGCATGTCATGGAGTCGGGCGCGCAGGAGGGGCAACATGCGCCGGGTCGCACCTCGAGCCGGAAGCCGGGCGGGCACGTTATCCGCGGGCAACTCAGCGTGCACTCCTTCTTCTGACAGACGGGGCAACACGCGCCGGGCGGCAACACACTTTCGAAGCCGTCGCCGCAACCTATCGCAGGACAGCCGATGTCGCGGCACGAAGCACTGCCACCCGATCCGCTCGGCCCACTGCCGGCCGCGCCGGTACTGCCGCCGCTCCCCATTCCCCCGCTGGTCGTGCCGGTGCCGCCCGAGCCGCTGCTGCTCGTCGTGCCGGTGCCGCTGGAAGTGGCGCTCGTCGAGCTGGTGCTACCCGTTGCCGTCGAGGAGCCGGCGGTCGTACCGGTGTCGTCGCTGCCTCCGCCGCCATCGTGCACGGTCAGCGTTTCGCGCCCGCCGCAGGCGACGAAGACGAGCGCCGCGAAGGTGGTTAGACAACGAGGGCGTACTTGCGATCGACTCATGCCGGTATCCTTAGTCCTCGCCCGGCGACAAGAGCTCCGAGCGAGATCGCTATCTTACGGTGAACCGCGACCGAAAGCACGGACCTGGCTCAACGAAGGCCACGCCTGCGACGCATCCTTTTGACTCGTCACGCCGGCCAATTGGCCGCAGCCGATCAGGGCAATCCGCGGCCTTTCGATCACGTCAGTGCGCCGGCGGCGGCGGAACTGGCATTCCGGCGAGATCGGAGTAGACGGTGAGCTTGAAAAAGTCCCAGCGCTCGTTGCGTTCCGTCAATCCGTGTAGCGCGCGCCGGCGCAGGACGCACCGCTCACGGTCAGCTCTCCCTGCCCTCGCGCGCTGACCCCTCATCCCTGCTCGCGCCAGCGTCTGCGGGCGCGCCGCCGCTCGCTCCGTCACGCCACTCTTGGCCTCCGACTCTCCCGCATTGCGGCCCCCCGGCCTCTTCCTTCACCACCCCTCGTCTGGCACCGCACGAACCCCCTCCCCTCGCCCTCCTTTCTCCCTCCTGAGATGCCGGTTTTCTGCTTTGATCGCCCTTGGCGCTCAAGGATGCGGCGAAGCAAGTCTGGGA
>DATEMX010000191.1:0-4726 GCA_035275365.1 Polyangiaceae bacterium
AACGACCTCCGGAAGCGGCGGTGCAGCCGGTGGCACCGGTGACGCGAGCGCCGGCGGGGCGGGCACGGCCGTCATCGACCACAACGGCGGCGCCTGCGCGATGCCGTTTCAAGGCACGGGCAGCGGTGTGTCGGGCGAGTATTTCTCCGACAATACCCTCACGACCCCCGCGCTCATTCGTCTCGACGATGCGATCGACTTCACTTGGACCGGGGCGCCCGACGCCACGGTTCCAGCCGACGGCTTCAGTGCTCGGTGGACCGGTTTCATTCAGCCGCGCTACTCGGGCCTGCATATCTTTTATGCGACGTCGACCGGGGGCCTGCGGCTTTCCATCGCCGGCAGGTTGATCATCGATCAGTGGACGACCGAACACGAGCTGCGTGAGGATCCCGCCGCCATCGATTTGGAGGGCCTGGGCCAGAAATACGAGCTCAAGGTCGAATACTACGACGGCAGCGCCGCCGCAGTGGCCAAGCTGGCCTGGGCTCACAGCTGTCAGCCCAAAGAGATCGTCCCCAAGACGCAACTGTATCCCCCGGGCCCCATGTGTGGCACGCCGGCCCCTTCCTCGGGCGACGGCTTGAAGGGCGAATACTTCGACGCGCCCGATCTCACGATCCCGAAGCTCACGCGCACCGACGAAACCGTGGCGTTCGAATGGGCGACGGGAGCCACCCCCGCCCCGGCCATCGAGGCCGACTCGTGGTCGGTGCGATGGAGCGGGTACGTCGTATCGAAGTTTAGCGGCGAGATCACCTTCGTCACCACCTCCGACGACGGCGTGCGTCTCTTCGTCGACGACAAGCCCCTCATCGACAACTGGACCAACCACGCGTCGGTCGTCGATCGCAAAGGGTTCGAGATGAAGGCCGGCGTGTCGTACAAACTGCGGCTCGAGTACTACAACAACAGCGGGAGCGGGGCGATCAAGCTGGAATGGGAGTCGGGGTGCGGCGAAATAGAGACGATCCCGAAATCGCAGCTTTTCACCACGCCGAGAGACGCGGGCGCCGACGCTCTCTGAGTACCACGCCCCGTTGAATGGTACCCATCGCTCGAAGGTCACTCAGAAGAGCGCGGCGGCGCCGAGACCGGCAACCACGAATTGATCGAGGCTGCCACCGGCGATGTACGCATCGCCTTTCTGGGGGTGGAAGCTCGCGAAGACGCGCGTGTAGGCCAAAGTCGCACGACCCTCGAGCCAAGGTAGAACGGCGTAGCCTGCGCCGAGCCGTGCCTCCACGCCGTTGAACGTCGCGTGGGGAAACTTGTCGCTGAATTCGCCGGCGTTCAAGACGCGCATGAAAGCCGCGCCGCCGAGCAGCGCCACGCGGCCGAAAGGCAAACGAATGTCGCCGCCGAGCCGCAGGTATTCGTAGGCGACCGAAGGCACCTCCTTCTTGATCACGTCGTCGCCCGACACGGCGAACTTCCACTGACCGTAGATGCCCTCGATGCCGGCGAGCGGAGCGTCGGTTTGCTCGCCGAGGCGAATACGGTAGCGCACGCCGAGAGCCCAGCGCTGCCATTGGCCGTCGCCCGAGACGGCGCCGTCGCGTGTTTTCGATTCGAACGTGGGCGACAGTGCGAAGCGACCGACGATCGCCAAGTCCTTCCAGGCCGATTCGCCGGCGGCGAACGGGTAGACCTGCACGCCGGCCGATGCCACGCCGATCGCCGGCGCGGCATACGCGCGGAGCGGGCCAGCTACCGCGTCGCTGTACATGAACTTGCGCGTTCCAAACTCGAGCCCTGCCTCCGCCACGACCGTCGCCGTGTAGACGTCGGCAGGCGGACGGGGCCTCGCCATCACGTCCTTCGCAGGAGGGGCATCGGATCCCACCGACATGACCGGCCCGATGGACGGCTCGTCATGGTATCCGTCGGGCCCCCTCGACTCCTCGGCGGGGGTCGAGGCGGCGATCTCCTGCAACGGAACGGCGAGGACCTGCTGGATGCGCGGCGCCGCGGCCTCGCCTTTTCCTAGGGCGATCGCCTGATCGACCGCCGGCTCCGCGCGCCCCTTGACCACCAAAATGACGCGAATCTCGCGCGATCCTCCAGGCACTCGCTGCGTCCTCACCGAGAGGAGCGCCGGCACGCCGGTCTGCACGAGGGCGCGGCCCACACCCGCCAGCGTTTGGTCACGCAAGCGGGAGCTCGCCAAGCTCTCGGCCACCGACCCCTTGACGCCGTTGCGAGCGAGCGCGGCGTAGAGTTCGCTGGCCTCACCGAGCGACAAATTGCCAGGAACGATCTCTTTGAGGTCCTGCCGAAAGGCGTCCGCGTCGGCTCCTTCGGCGACGACGACGACGCGATGGTTGCCAGCGGCAAGCGCTGGAGGGGCTCCCCAAAGCCACGCAAGCGCGATGAGAGCGATGAACGTCTTTTTCATTTTCCGAGATACAGATTGCAGGCGCACCGAACCGCTCAGTGTGAGTACGAGCTGGTCTGGGTGTCAACTCGGGCAACGCCGCTCCGGGGGCCACCGAGCACCCTCCACCCCGGGGCTTGTTTCGAAATGCCCGATCTTGTTTCGAGGTCGCCGCCTGGAAACCAAAATCACCAACTTTCCCCCAACGTCTCCCCACGTCCCCCACCGATTTTGCTGAACGGAAACTTGAGCGACACCCCGTTGCAAACGGGCCTCGATACCCATAAAGTCATGGACCTTGGAGATCTGGTAGACCTGATACCCGATCGTTCCGGAGGGGTGAGCATGACTGGAACGCAGGCGATTGTGGAAAACCACGAGCAGATTGCTCGCGATTTGGGCCAGCGGTGGGGACAAAAGCTGAAAGCTACCTACGTGGCTGGGAAAAAGTCGCTCGGCAATTGGCCAGGCTCGCTCGACGAAGCGCGGCTGCTCATCGACGCCGCACTCGGCACGAAACCCGCGCACGAAGAACGTGAGCTCCTGGCGCTCCTAGTGGAACGAGGCGCGCGGCGCGCCTGGTATTCGCGGCCCAATCAACAACCCGAGTAGCTTCGTCTCCCGTTGACGGGGGAAGTGTGGTACTCGGCCGGGGCCAAACGATGCCTCAGGCCGCCTCCGATCTCGTCGTGTTTTCTGCCGTGCGGGCCTTCGATCCCGGTCGCGGGTTCGACGAAGAAGTCGATGTCGTCATCGAGCGCGGCGTCATCACCCGCGTGGGGCGGGGCGCGGGAGCCAACCTCGTCGACTCCCCTGCCGCCCGGGTGATCGCCGGCGCGGGCCGCTGGCTCCTTCCCGCGTTCGTCGACCTGCACGCGCACCTTCGCGAGCCGGGCCAGGAATACAAAGAGGACATCTTGACGGGCCTCGGCGCCGCTGCCGCCGGCGGTTTCGCCCACGTTTGCGTCATGCCCAATACGCGGCCGGTCAACGACACGCGCGCCATCACCGAGATGATGGTCGCTCGCGCTCGCGACGTCGGCGGGCCGCGCCTTCATCCCATCGGCGCCATCACGATGGGTCAAAAGGGACAAGAGCTCACCGAGATGGGTGACCTCAAAGACGCGGGCGCGATCGCCGTCTCCGACGACGGGTATTGCGTAACGTCGAGCGCCGTCATGCGTCGCGCGCTCGAATACGCCCGCACGTTCGATCTCGCGGTCATTCAGCACGCCGAAGACCACGCGCTCACCGAAGGCGCACAGATGCACGAAGGCGTCGTCTCGACCCGCCTCGGCCTGCGCGGCTGGCCGCGCGTCGCCGAAGACATCATCGTTGCACGCGATGTCCTCTTGGCCGAGGTCACGCGCGCTCGCTACCACGTGGCGCACGTCTCCAGCATGGGCTCGGTGCGCATCCTGCGCGAAGCCAAGAGCCGCGGTCTCGCGGTGACCGCGGAGGTCACCCCGCACCATTTGCTCCTCACCGACCACGCCGTGCTCGGCTACGACACGGCCTGCAAGGTGAACCCTCCCCTGCGCTCGGAAGAAGACGTCGCCGCCCTGCGCGGCGCGCTCGCCGATGGCACCATCGACGCCATCGCGACCGATCACGCGCCGCACTCGCCACTCGAGAAAGACAGCGAGTTCAGCGCCGCTTCGCCGGGGATGATCGGCCTCGAAACCTGCTTTCCGCTCCTCCTCGGGCTCGTGCGCGACGGCTCGCTGCCCTTGGCGCGCCTCGTCCTTGCGCTCACCGCCGCGCCCGCTCGCGTGGCCGGCCTTGTCGCCCCGCGCATCTCCGAAGGAGAACCCGCAGCGCTCGTTCTCGTCGATCCCGAGCGCAAATACACGATCGATCCGGCACGGCTCCGGTCGAAGAGCAAAAATACGCCGTTTCTCGGAAAAGAAGTGAAGGGCGCCGTCGTGTTGACGATGAGTGAAGGTGCCTTCATCTTCGACAGCACGGAGGATGCATGAGCGGCGAGAAGGCTCATCTTTGCCTGGCAGACGGAACCATTTTTCAAGGTGTCGCTTGGGGCACTCGCGGCGTCACCACGGGCGAGGTGGTCTTCACGACGGGGATGACCGGCTACGAAGAGGTGCTCACCGATCCTTCGTATTGCGGGCAAATCGTCACCATGACGGCTCCGCAGATCGGCAACACCGGCATCAACCCCGAAGACACCGAGAGCATCACCAGCTCGCCCCAGGTCGCGGGATTCATCGTGCGGGACGCGAGCATCAACGCCTCGAACTATCGCGCCACCGAGACGCTCGACGCCTACCTCGCGCGACACGGCGTCGTCGGCATCTCCGGCATCGACACGCGCGCCCTCACGCGGCACCT
>DATEMX010000192.1:0-4339 GCA_035275365.1 Polyangiaceae bacterium
GCCGCCCTGCCCACCTCGCTCAAGGCGACGACGCTCTTCGAAGCCTACGGAGAGCTCATCGAAGCGGCGGGCGGGCTCCTCGAGTTCAGCGATCTCTTGAAGCGGCCCCTCGACGCCTTCAAATACCTGCAGATCTCCATCGAAACGGGCGAGGTGAGCCTGCAGCAGCAGAGCGTGCAGCTCAACTGCGTGATGATGGGGAGCGCCAACGAAGTCCACCTCGGCGCCTTTCGCGAGCACCCCGAGTTCGCGAGCTTTCGCGGCCGGCTCGAAATGCTGCGCGCGCCCTACCTCCGGAGCTACCTCGAAGAGAAGGCCATCTACGACGCGCAGATCGCGCCGCAGGTGCAGAGGCACGTCGCGCCGCACGCGACCGAAATCGCCGCCATGTTCTCGGCTCTCACGCGCATGCGCAAGCCGAACCCCGATCGCTACTCGCGCGTGCTCGCGCACGTCGTGGGCTCTCTCACGGCTCTCGAAAAGATGGATCTCTTCGCCTTCGGCGCGACCCCCGAGCGGCTCGACTCGGAAGCGCAGAAGGTTTTGAAGGCCAATATCGCCGAGATCTACCGCGAGAGCGAGGTCTACCCTATTTACGAAGGTCGCATCGGCGCGAGCCCGCGCGAAATGCGGACGGTGCTCCTCGATGCCGGGCAGAGCCGCAAGTACAAGTGCCTCTCGCCGCTCGCCGTGCTCTTCGAGCTCGACGAGCTCTGCGATCGCGTCGCCGAATACGAGTGGCTGCAAGAAGAGCAACTCCCCGGCGGATTTCATGACCATAAGGCGTTTCGCGAAGCGCTTCGCGGTCGCCTTTTGGACGCCTGGGAAGCGGAGATGCGCGTCGCCAGCGGGCTCGTCTCGGAGTCGCAGTACGGGGAGCTCTTCGACAAGTACGTGTCGCACGTGAGCGTGTGGGTAAAAAAAGAGAAGGTTCGAAACCGCCTTACCGGCAACTACGAAGAACCCGACGAACGGATGATGTCCGAGGTCGAAGCGCTGCTCGGCGTGAGCGGCGATCCTGCCGACTATCGTCGCGGCCTCATCTCGGCCATCGCCGCCTGGGCCATCGACCATCCCGATCAGAAGGTCGACAACACGGTGGTCTTCGCTTCGCACACGAAGAAGCTCCGCGACGCGGTCTTCGCCGAGCGGCGTCAGCAGATCGCGCTCGTGGCGCGCGACGTCATGCTGGTGCTCTCCGACGACACCGCGGGCATGAGCGCAGATCGCCTGGCCGACGCCAAAGCGGCCAAGGAGCGCATGAAACAGCTCTACGGCTACTGCGACGACTGCGCGCGCGACACGGCTTCGTCGCTCGTCCGGTGGCGCTACGCCGAGCTCGTCAACTGAGCCGCGGCTCGAAAGTCGCGCGCATGCTCATCGATTCGCACTGCCATCTCGATCCTGAGTACCTGCAAGGCGGTCCCGCGCCGGTGCTGGAGCGCGCCGAGGCCGCGGGTGTCGGCGCGTTCGTGTGCATCGGCGTGGGGCGCGATCTACGGGCTGCGCGCGCGGCGGTTTCGCTCGCTGACGCGCGTGCCAACGTCTTTGCCACCGTGGGAGTGCATCCTCACGACGCTTCGGGTATCGACCGAGCGGGCTTCGAAGAGCTCGAGCGTCTCTCGCGTCATCCGCGCGTGGTGGCCGTCGGCGAGGTGGGGCTCGACTACCACTACGACCACTCGCCGCGCGACGTACAGAAGACGGTCTTTCGCCGGATGATCGCTCTCGCGCGCGAAGTGAAGAAGCCTCTCGTGATCCATACGCGAAGCGCGCCGGCCGACACCCTCTGCCTCCTCGAAGAAGAAGGTGCGCGCGACGTGGGCGGTATCATCCACTGCTTTTCCGAAGATCGCCCTTTTGCGGAGCGCGCGCTGTCGCTCGACTTCGATCTCTCTTTTTCGGGGATCCTCACGTTCAAGACGGCCCACGCCATCCGCGACGCCGCGAAGTGGGCGCCTGCCGATCGCATTTTGGTGGAGACCGATAGTCCGTTCCTCGCGCCCGTGCCGCTGCGGGGCAAGCCGTGTGAACCGGCCTACATCGTCCACACCGCTAAATATTTGGCCGACCTACGGGGTGCTCCCCTCGAGAGCATTGCCGAGACGACGACGGCCAACGTCGTGAAGAGACTCTCGCTTGCATCGGTGCCGATGGCACGCCACGATCAGCGAGAGGTTCGCTTGGGGTGAAGAGTCGTTCCGCACTCCTGCCGCGCCCGCCGCTCGTGGGGGCAGGTTCGATAGTGGCTTCGCTGCTCGTGCACGGCGTGCTCGTGGCCGCGGGTGCGCTTCTCGTCTCGGTGGGATGGACGAAGCCGGACCTTTTGGCGATGGATCGTGCGCGGGCGTTCGACGTCAAGGTCGAGCCCATCGCGCTACCCGCCCTCCAACTCGGTTCGACGAACCAAGACGCCGTCGGGTCACCGAGCGAGGCTTTGCCCATGGTTCCAGGAGGCGGCGAGCCGTTGGCGCGCCCCGACGTGACGCGCCGCGGTCGCGGAGGTTCCGATCGCGCCGACAGCCCCGCTCTCAACCTGAGCGATCGCGACGAGGGTCTTACGCTCTCGCGCGACGTCACGAGTCGCCTCGATCGCGAGCAGATTCAACGGTTGGCGACGTCGCGCGAGCGGCAGTCGTACGAAGACAGGCGATCGACGACCCACCCCATGGAGCTGGTCTTTTTGGCGAGCGGTCTAGGGAGGCTCGAAGAACGGAGGCCCGTCGCGGCGCTGAATCCAAACCGAGGCGCCCTCCGCGCGGATGCGCCCAGCGTGCTCGGCTCGCTTCCAGGCGCGGCGCCGGCCGAGCCCGGTGCGCCCGAGTCACCGCATGCCTCTGGGAGCGGGGGAGGCGCCCTGGCGGGGCGGGAACATCCCTCGCCGGGCCTAGGCGTCCTCGCCAGCTCCCCGGGTCCCGATCACCGGCGTTCGGCCGCCGTGGCTTTGGGGAGGCCGCTCGTGACCAAGGCGGCCCCGTCCGTTCCCGCCGAGCACGCTGGCCGCCCCGCTGACACCGTCGACAGCGAACAGGAGGTTGCGTCGGCCATCCAATCGCTCGTGCACGCGAGCACCGCCGGCGGGCGCCCCACGGGTGGCCCAGGAGGGCAAGACGGGCCCGGTCCGGCCGGTTCCGACGGCTCGGATGGTCCAGGATCGCGCGCGCGTCCCTTCGGTGGTGGTGCGGGGCCGTTTACCGGTCTATCGGACAGCGATCCGAGGATCTCCGGCTACCAGCGCGGCGTGCTCGCTAAGATCTACCCTCTCTGGGAGAACGCCTTTCCCAAGTCGGCTGCGCTCGAGGGCAAACAGGGCCGAGCGATCATCGCGCTCCAGATTTACGCCGACGGTCACGTGGCCGACGTCAAGGTGGCGCGCCCGAGCGGCTTTCCCGAGTTCGACGAAAACGTGCGGATGGCGGTGCTTCGCGCCGCGCCGTTTGCACCTTTTCCGAGCAACCTTCCGGCCTCGTCGATGCGCTGGAGCATCACGTTCGACGCCAACAACCCCGTGGTTCGCTAGTAGGGCACCCTGCTCGTGTTCGCAGCCCACGCGTCGAACGGTTTTGCGCCGAGTTCGCCGCGGATGCGACGCACCGGCAAGGTCCGCTCGTCGTGGACGAGCCCGATCTCGTCGTAGAGCCGTGCGTCGTCGAAGCCGGCCGCGGCGGCGTCATGGCGGCTCGCTGCGTAGTAGACGGCGTCGACTCGCGACCAATACGACGCCGCCATGCACATCGGACACGGTTCGGCGCTCGCGTAGAGCTCGTAGCCCGCGAGACGAAAATCGCCGATCGTTTTGCACGCCGTGCGGATGGCTTGTACCTCGGCGTGTGCGGTCGGATCGTTCAGCGAGGTCACGCCGTTGATCCCCGTCGCGACGAGCTGCCGGCCGCGCACGACCAGCGATGCGAATGGCCCGCCGCCCGTTCCAGCGCTCTCGATGGCGAGCTCGATGCACATCTTCATCCAAGTCTCGTGATCGCTCATGGCTTTACCCCGTGGGAACCTCGCCCTGAATACCTTTTCAAGTAGAAGTCGACGCCGCGCAAGAGATTGTCGTCGGCGACATGCGTCACGGACCTTCGTCCCCCCGCACCACGCGTAGCTCTCTCTCGGTGTCGCCGCGGTTTCCAGAGAGTGGAGGCGGGCGCACCGCCGTTCGGCGATCGTCGCCCGTCCGTTTCGGAAATTCGTACTGCCCGGGGGCCGCGCAACGGCCGGTCCGATGCATCGCGAGGGCGCGAGGAGACGATCCACTCGATGAACGGCGTCGAGATCCATCGGCAAACCGCCTGAGTTGGCTCGACACCACGCGGAAGCACGTTACTCGCTCGACTTC
>DATEMX010000193.1:0-3030 GCA_035275365.1 Polyangiaceae bacterium
GTCGCCTGTCGTGACGGCCGCGGGCTCGGGGCCCTCGAGCGCGGTGGCGATCGCGCGCGAGAAGTCGGTGGCTTCACCGCTCGCGCCGCCAATCGGATCGGCCATATACCCGCGCGCTTTCGTCTCGTGATGCGCGGCGTAGCGAGCGAGCTGTCGGTGGTGAATGACGAGCGAGCCGAGCTCGGTGGCGAGCCGAACCGCCCGCTCCCGCACGTCGCTCGCGCGCTCCTGCGCCACTCGCGACGCCGTAAGCGCTACGAGGTTCTCGCTTCGCTGTAGCGCGGCCTCGGCGGTGCAGACGATTTCCGTCAAACCCTCGCGCCGAAGCTTCAGCTCGTCGAGATCGCCATCGGCCGCGCGAAGAGCGAGGCGCTTCTCCTCGACATCGCTGGCGTCGTGGGCATCGCCGGAGGCCGCGAGGCCTGCAGCGCTGCGGTAGGCGTCACGCGCGGCCGCTCGTTGGGCGATGATGTCCCCCTCGGCGTGCATTTCGCGTTCCAACCGCGCGCGGAGTTGGGAGTACTTGGCGGCGGCCGCATCGCGTGCGGCGATCGCATCGTAGAGCGCTTGCTGCACCGGGGTCACGACTCCTCCGCAGCGAGTCGATCGCGTAGGAGGCGCGTTTTCTCGATTACAGTCTCGAAGCGGTCGGCGTCGGAAGCAAACGGGGGTAAGGGGTTCGACCGCATCTCGCTAAGCCGAGTCGTCGCGACCGCGGCGGCTTCGGCGCGCGCGGTTCGTACCTCCTCCGGCGAGAGCGCTGCGCTCAGCCCGCTCTCGCCGGCGTCGTCGCGCATCCTCGCCTCGATCTGCGCGGTGCGCACGGTCGAGCGGGTGAACTCCGAACCGATTGAATCCGCATCGACCACGCGTGGCTCAATGTCGAGCACGCGCCGCAGATCTGCGCCCGCGATGCGAACCAACAGGCGCCCGTCGACCGTCAAGCCGACCAACCTCTCGTCGCTCAATTTCTGCGCAGCCAGGAAGGCCCGCGCGTCGCTCATGGCATGCGTATCCACAAGTCGCCGGAACGCAGCGATTCCCGCCGCGTCGAGCATTTGCATCATTTCTGATCTGGTGATCATTTTGTTCCCTCTTCCTTTCAAAAAAAGATCCCGGCGGCGTTGGTCCCATCCAGCGCGCCTGCCATCAACCAATCGTTCGTTTCTTCCTCCTTGTGCCGCTGGCGTTGCTCGAGCTCGGTCTCCTCGGGCCGCAGCGGGTACGCCAACGCGAGAACGATGGCCGGCGCGAAGTCGCAATGTCGGCCGTCGCTCGTCTTTGGGAGCTCGATCGTGAGCCCCGCCTGGGTGACGCGCTTCTTCACGCGCAACAAGTCGTCACGCACCGCACTCACAGGCGGAAGCTCGACCTCGCCCGCCTCGAGACGGACCCGGAAATTCTCGAAGAGGTCGAATTTTCGGGAGGCCGTGATGATCTCTTCGATCAAGGTCAATCCGACCCGGCGGGCGATGTCGCGCAACGGATCGACGGCCCATTGGTCCGTGCGAACGCAATCGATCCCGTAGCGAGCGCAGATGGTGGCGATCTCGCCAAGCACCGCATCCGAAGACAGTGGGGCGCCAGGTACGCCCACCCATTGCCTCGCGAGCACGATGGCGTCTTTGACCGTGCCGTCCTCGCGGCGTCGGTAGGACGTCCGGATCACGAGCGTCCACGCGTTGCGCCGCGTCGCCGGGTCCATTGCGGCCGAGTAGTCTCGGAACGGATTCGGAGGGAGCTCAAGTGGCTCTCTCCGCGTGTTGCGATCGATGACATCGCCGGCGAAGAGCGACGACTCCGGATCTGCGAACTCGGCGAGGCAGTCGGTGCGGTACGCGAGCGGGTTGGTCCGCCGAAGGTCGTCCATGCGCTTCGGCGTCCACCACGACGGGTTCATCTGCGGTCCGGTCGCGCGGGCCACGACCATGTCAGCCGATGGGCGACCCCAGTAGGTCTGGACCAACGAATACGCGGGACCAAACGGTGCCCACGGCGCGCCGACCCCGACAAACTGGGCTCCCGGGAGCATGCGGCCTAGCGTTCCGGTGTGCATGTCGTCCCAATTCTTCACGCCGGCTTCGGCGCCGATCATCCGCGGCTCTTCGTCGACGAGGACGCTGCCCGAGTAGACCGAGATGATCGAGCCTCCCCATTTGTCGAGGGGGATGAGCATCACTTCGATCGGGCGCCCCGACGGGTGCCTCAGCACGAGAAGGTCCGACGTGGGCTCGCCGATCAGAAGCTTCCGAAGGGCCGGCCTCGCGAGAACAGTTTGCACGAGGTGGGTCCAAATCGCGTTGGTGGCGAGCTTCAAGCCAACGATCGAAATCCGAACGATGTCCCCCACGGAGGTTTGCGACACGTCGACCGATTGCGATGCCCGAACGGCCAACGCGGCACCGAGCTGGCTCTTGCCGGATCGGATGGGGCCGTAGAAGTGCACCTCCTTCGGCCTCTCGCCCACAGGCGCGGCGTCGACGTCCCCAAGCATGCCGCGGACGGCCTCGTCACGCGCGAGGTCACCGAGCGGTAGGCCATCAGCGACGCGACACAGGGCGCGCTGGCACGGCGTCGCCGTCGTCACGCCGAACGCGGCGGGGCTCGTGAAGAGCCGCTCGAGTGTGAGGGCCTCGCTCATGGCGACCCCAGCGCGGCGACGAGCTCGGCGTGCGCGTCCGCGGGCGGCGCCGCATCGCGTCTCGCCTTGGATTCCCATGCCGCGGCATCTCTAGCTTGATCTTCCGCCGTGCTGGCCGACTTGAAGGCACGCACCATGAGGTCGAAGAACTCGGGATTGCCGGTCGCGAAGAACTTCGAGGCCCAGAACTCGCCGGCGGCATGCATGTAAGACCAGCCCCGCAACTTCGCGCCAACCCCAGAGCTCACGGCGCCGGTGTGGGTCGCGAGTTCGTCCCACCGCTGGCCAAGGAGCTCCTGGCGAGCGGCATCGAACGGGGCCAGTTCGGGGGCGGGAGGGAGCCACGGAGCTCCGGCGTCGCCGAAGTCGGGTAGCTTCGCGAGCTCGTG